>MHXZ01000012.1 GCA_001825665.1 Planctomycetes bacterium GWF2_41_51
TGCAAGCTGTCACAATGTAAACTTAGCTGCTGATGGGATTTGAACCCGTGACCTCGTCCTTACCAAGGACGCGCTCTACCGACTGAGCTACAGCAGCGTTTTAAAATTCGAAATCTCGGGTTGAAATCTCAAACTTTATTGCGTTTTCAATACTGAAACGCAAGATTTTGTTCTATCACGAAAAAATGTAAAGGGACTCCCTAACTCATTTCTTCGCAAAAGCGAATTCAACAGTATAAGGAAGTACGAAAAAAATGCAAATAATTAAATAAAAAAATTTACATTTTTGAAAAAAAATAATAGACTTATCAAGTACACAACCTGATAAGTCTATCAAATTTAGTAGTTATTTTTATCTTCTTTTAAAAAGAAGAGCTCCAATTCCCAGACCCAGAAATGAAACTGTAACAGGTTCAGGAATTGCAACTAAGCTGACATCGTCCAGAGCCGGGCCGGCATTTGAATATGCCGTGCTGATACTCTCGAAACGCAGTTCTGTTGAACTGGAAACAGCCTTGACATTATATTCGAAATAAGTCCATCCCATATTGCTCCAGGTGTAACCTGCTGTGTTGAAATGACAGGTATCTACCACATTTCCATTCCAATAAACTTCCATATCCATTGTAGTGGCTGCAACATAGGTATTGCCGGCCATAGCGAAACGCAGTTTATACCATTGATTTGCAACTGTTGAAACAACCTGTTTAACGCCGCCGGGATTTATGCCGTTAAGATCAAGCGATTGAATGCCTTGCGCATCAAGCCAATATCCATTAATTAGCTCAATGTCACCCTTGATTACCGTCCAGTTCCCAAAAGTAGCGCCTGAATTATAGGATGCTGCAGGATTTATAAGAGGAGGATTCTCAAAGCTTCCATTTACGATAATGTTAGCTGACGCCGCTGAAACGATAGTGAAAAGAACGACGACGAGAATTGATTGATAAAATCTCATAACTTCTGCTCCTTTTTAAAAAATAGAGTTTAGATTATCCCTCTCCTCCACCTTATACCACTATCATACTAAGCTTTATCTTTAATTGCAAGAAAATTATCGGACTAAAATGTACATTTAGCCCCTGTGAGTATTTAATTATGTATCGCAGATGAAGTATATTTATGGACTCCACATTAACATATTTAGCAGGAAACTGCTGCACAATGATTTCAAATTCAACTATGGCCGAAGCCGCCGAGAACGCCGTACCGGCTATTCAAGGTACACATATAGTCCGCAGGAAGTGCTCGACAAGGTACCCCAAATGGCAGAAAAAATGGGGTGTTGCGACAGAATAGCTGCTATTCTATGATATTCAATTGCCAGTCGGAATCGACCCAGAAATTTTGTATGTTTTGCTTTGGAAATTTCTTTTTCAGGAAATCACGTGCATGTGTTAGCTGGCGTTTTTGTGTTTTTTCGCAAACAGGATTTCCCAGACAATTATAATGAGCAACTATTGCCACATTGACTACATTATGCCTTACAATCGTCAGCTCGGTCCTCTCCAGTATTGAATTGGCGATTTGACCGCTGGGGTCATCTGCAAGATATTGAACCGGACCTGCCTCGGTAATCATATCTACATATTTAACTTTGAAATGATTTTTTAAATAAGCGACTACCGGCTCTTGCGTGCGTCCGTCTAAACAGTTAATGGCTGTACAAAAAGTCATTAATCCCTCCAAAGATTATTTTAGGCGGGCGTCTTATAGCAAAATTGTAAAATGAAGTGAAGTATAAAATTTAATTTTTTAATCTTCGCATAAAAAAAGCCCGTTCTTAGCGAACGAGCTTTAAATTTCGAATTTCCAAAAATAACATTTAGCTACGAAAATCAACAAACTTCTTTAAAAATCCTATCAACTGAGGAATGTTATCCTTTATCACTTTATAAATTCTTTCCTGTTTAATTTCGCCATACTCATGAATCAGAACATTGCGTTGACCGATAATCTGCCGCCATGGAATTTCAGAATGGGCATTACGAAAATCAACTGATAATCTTCCTGCGGCTTCTCCGACAACCTCTAAAGACCTTTCTACGGCCAATTGCGTTCTGCGGTCATTTGAATATTGAACGAAATCCATACCAGAAATAAGCTGTTCGGCCATTTGAGCCGCATCAAGCATATCCCATAAATAAGCTGAATCCCTTTCGTCAGGCCGCATATATCACCTTGTTAGAAGACATTATTGATTGCTTGCGAAATGGATTTTTCAAGCTATCTTTTTCAATCAAATCGACCTTTCGCCCAAAAATTACTTTCAATTCATCAATCATATCAACAAAATCAAATAGGCTCCAGGAGGCATTATCTTTAAAGCTGACAAGCACATCAATATCACTATCGGGCCGAAAATGATCTGATAGTACTGAACCAAAAAGTGACATCTCGGAGATTTCCCACTTGCGACAGAAATCCTCTATACTTTTTTGCGGTAACTTAATCCTTAATTGAGTCATATTATTGCCTCCGTTTTATATTATATTCAAAAACCTTCAAAATTCCAAAAAGATTTTGCGCATAAAAAAAGCCCGCTCTTGCGAACGGGCTTATAAATTTTCCAGTCATACCTTGCAGCGAAAATGTCTGACCTTATCACGTCACCGAAGTGACATGTCTAAAGTTTTTCCTTTAGAAAGGAGGTGATCCAGCCGCAGGTTCCCCTACGGCTACCTTGTTACGACTTAGTGCCAGTCACCGAACCTACCGTAGGCAGTCGCGTCTCTTGCGAGTTAGCAAACTGACTTTGGGTATTTCCGGCTTCCATCACTTGACGGGCGGTGTGTACAAGGCTCAGGAACACATTCACCGTGACATGGCTGATTCACGATTACTAGCGATTCCAACTTCATGAGGGCGAATTGCAGCCCTCAATCCGGACTGAGATGCCTTTTATGCGATTTGCTCCGCCTTACGGCCTTGCATCGCTTTGTAGGCACCATTGTAGCACGTGTGTCGCCCTGGGCATAAAGGCCATGAGGACTTGACGTCATCCCCGCCTTCCTCCGGTTTAACACCGGCAGTCCTGCTAGAGTCCTCGCATTGCTGCGATAGTAACTAACAGCAGGGGTTTCGCTCGTTATGGGACTTAACCCGACATCTCACGACACGAGCTGACGACAGCCATGCAGCACCTGTGCTTGTTTCACCCTTGCGGGCAAGCTACTCTGTTTCCAGAAAGCCATCCAAGCATGTCAAACCCAGGTAAGGTTCTGCGCGTTGCTTCGAATTGAACCACATGCTCCACCGCTTGTGTGAGCCCCCGTCAATTCCTTTGAGTTTTAGCCTTGCGACCGTACTCCCCAGGCGGCATACTTAACGCTTTTGTTTCGGTCTTGAAAATGTCAGAATTTCCAACACCAAGTATGCATCGTTTACAGCGTGGATTACCGGGGTATCTAATCCCGTTCACTCCCCACGCTTTCGTGTCTCAGCGTCAGAATAGGCCCAGTGCTCCGATTTCTCCACAGGCGTTCCTCTTGATATCTACGCATTTCACCGCTCCACCAAGAGTTCCAAGCACCCCTGCCTACCTCAAGATCAGTAGTTTGCCCAGCAGTTCCTCGGTTGAGACGAGGGATTTCACAAGACACTTACTGATCTGCCTACACACGCTTTAAGCCCAGTGATTCCGAACAACGCTTGCCACCTCTGTATTACCGCGGCTGCTGGCACAGAGTTAGCCGTGACTTTTTCTGGGTTAGATCAATCCTTGCGGACTTTCAGCACCCTAAAAGAAGTTTACATCCCGAAGGACTTCATCCTTCACGCGGCGTCGCTGGGTCAGGCTTGCGCCCATTGCCCAATATTCGTTACTGCAGCCCTCCGTGGAGGTCCGGACAGTGTCTCAGTTCCGATGTGCCGGGTCAATCTCTCAATCCCGGTACCCGTCAAAGCCTTGGTGAGCCATTACCTCGCCAACTAGCTGATAGGAGAAAGGCCGCTCCTGTGCCGATAAATCCATTGGATGTCGATCATGCGACCGACAACGTTATCCGGTATTACCGCCCCTTTCGGTAGGTTAGTATTGCTACTAACCGACGCTATTCCGGTGCACAGGGTACGTTACCTATCTATTCCTCACCCTTTCGCCACTGACTATACGGTTAAGCATAGTCCGTGCGACTTGCATGTCTTAGCCACGCCGCCAGCGTTCGTTCTGAGCCAGGATCAAACTCTTCAAGTTGATCTATAGACTCTGTCATCATTTACAGGAATCTTCAAAAAAGCTCTACAAACATTTGTTACGCAACAAAAGTGTTTGTCATAATTGACCCTTGCGGGTCGTGTACACTATTAGGTTTTTATTGACCGCTGCGTAGCAATCAATAAAACCACACTTTCGCTGCATTCGTGGTATAACTGTTAACTTTTAAAAGAACCAAAACATAAGCGGCCGAGTTGTCTTCTATTCAGACATCTCGTCCGCTCAGAGTCCAACATAATAATACGTCGCAAACCATCCGTCAATCATAAAATTCCAAAAATTTTTAAAAACTCATAATTAACTATCAAATAACGACTTGCGAATATAAATATAATAAACCCAATAAACTTTTTCAAAAGAACTTTAAGGCCAAACTCTATTATTTCCTGAGCTTTTCCGAAAAAGCTCGTCCAAATTCGCTGCCCAGTTTACTTGCCGTAAAGCTCCCGCTGTTATCATACGAAGCTGTCGCAAGCAACTGACCTGCCCTGTTTTTGGCGATAAGCGAAACGCTTTCTATCGCATTGTTGGAATTCGATGAACTGCCGCCTAAAAACAGTACAAAGTTTTGACTCGATTTCGAACGCTCCGTTAAAAAAGCGGAGCCGGAAATCAGGATTGTCGCGCTGTTGGCGTCAGATAAAGCAAAGCCTTTTCTGGCAAATTCCTTTTCAATAACATCGCGTAAAACGATTCCTATATGCTCGTCTTCAGTTTTTAAAGACTCGACAAACACAAATTTAGGTTCATCAAGCTTTACCGCTTTGTTGCGGACTATATCGTAATTACAGCCCGAAACCGAAGCAAGTAATGATACTAACATCAATATCTTCTTGTTCACTTCTTCCCTCCATAAATTGAACTAATTTTGAATATTTCCAAAAAAATATATTTTAGTCAATTTTAAAAAACCAAATACTTCATATTTTTTTGTATTTTGATGAAGTATTGCAAACAAATCATAAAAAGATTATCATACTCGCAAATAAATTTACGGAGTGCTAAATGGCGGAAAAACAAAAGGCTTTTCAAAAATGTATTAACCCCGATTGCGGTGCCGAATTCTCCTGCGCAGAAGCATTCTTTAAATGCCCTAAATGCGGTGATTTACTCGATATAAAGTACAATTGGAGCGAAATTGAAACACCAAAAAAAATGTCTGATTTCGCAAAGAGATGGGCCGCTAAAAATAACCGTCTCGACTTCTCCGGAGTTTGGCGTTTTCGGGAACTTCTCAACTTCTGTCCGGACGATTTAAAAATATCAATCGGTGAAGGCCAGACCCTACTCCAAAAGAACGATATGCTCGCCGAGTTCATCGGAATGAAACCCGGATGTCTCCGTCTTCAGTATGAAGGCCTCAACCCATCAGGCTCATTTAAAGACAATGGAATGACCGCCGCTTTCAGTCATGCAAAAATGGTTGGCGCAAAATCCTGCGCGTGCGCTTCCACAGGAAATACCAGCGCTGCCGTAGCTTTGTACGCACATCATAGCCAAATGAAATGCACGGTTTTCATCGGCTCGGGAAGAATCGCTTTTGGCAAACTTAGCCAGGCTATGGATTACGGCGCAAAGACGATTCAAATCATGGGCGACTTTGACGACTGTATGAAGCAGGTACAGGCCGTTTGCACAGAGTTAAAATTATATCTGCTCAACTCTCTTAATCCATTCCGCCTCGAAGGACAGAAAACAATTATGTACAGAATCCTCGAGGGCCTCGACTGGAAAGTTCCCGATTGGATTGTTGTCCCCGGCGGTAATCTCGGAAATTCAAGCGCATTCGGTAAAGCTTTCTTTGAACTCAAGCAGCTTGGCCTTATCGATAGAATTCCAAGGCTCGCGATTATCAACGCAGCCGGAGCCGATACACTGGCCGAACTTGTAAATAAAAGAAATCTCAAATGGAACGACGGCAAAATTGATAATAAAATCATCCATGATTTCTACGCGGAATTAACCACTAAAAAGTTTTCTCCGCATACCTGCGCATCGGCAATTGAAATTTCACGACCTGTAAATCTCAAAAAATGCCTGCGTGCAATTGATGTCTGTAATGGCGTTGTGCGGGCAGTTAATGACCAGGCAATCACAGATGCAAAGGCTTTGATAGGAAAATTTGGATTGGGCTGTGAGCCTGCTTCAGCGGCGTCTCTGGCTGGTTTGGAAGTTTTGCTTGCGGAAAAAATTATCAAACCAGACGAGACTGTTGCCTGTGTGCTGACCGGTCATTGCCTTAAAGACCCGAATGTTACAGTAAATTATCACAAGGAAAAAGGCGGCAGGTATTCTAATCCTCCTGTTGAATCTCCTAATGATTTACAGCAGATTATTAAATTAATGAGTTAATATTTGAAAAATAAAATAAATAGATCGGAGAATACAATGAAAAAATCCTTGTCCATAATTTTAATTTTTTGTTTGATTAGTTTCATCACAGTCAATGGCTGCCGAAAAAGCACCCCCGTTTCAGACTCGGATTCAAATGCGGCGCAAACCATACAACAGACTGAAAGTAACATATCAAAATCCCTGCAGGATATCGTAGATAGAAGTACAAGCTGGGCTCCAATACTCCAGAATTTCTATGGAAAAGAAGTCCCTGATTTTCAGGTTACCGATATCAACGGCAAAACTCATAAACTCAGCGAATATCGAGGTAAAAACGTAATGGTAGTTATGTGGGCGACATGGTGCCAGCCTTGTATGCAGGAAGTCCCTCACCTCAACGCTATTCGTGAAATAATGGCGGAAGATAAACTTGCGATGTTGGCGATTTCGAATGAAAATATTGAACTCGTCAAAAAAACAGCTCAAAGCAAAAATATGAAATATAATGTAATTGCAACACAGGAAACTTTGCCTCCACCTTTCAGCAACGTAAGAGGTATCCCCACTACTTTCTTCATCAGACCGGATGGCACATTGAAACTTGTTACCGAAGGCGCAGCATATCTTGGCGAAATGAAGGCCATTATTCTTGCCGAGTAATGGTGCTTCTATGAATCAGGAGGATGGAAAACGAATAGTACCGACGAGGATTCAAAAACTCATCGCTCAGCGTATGCTCACGTCTAAGCAAACCCAGCCCTGCTTTTATTTAACTGCAAAAGCTCAGATAGATAAAATCATCGAAATACGCAGGCCCTTGAGCAAGCAGCTTGGCGTAAGAATCTCTTTCAACGATTTCATTATTCGCGCAATGGCACTCGCGGTCGAACAGAACCCAATGATGAAAGGGATATTCAAGGACGACTGCATTGAATTACATGATGACATTAATATTGGTTTGGCCGTTGCAGCCCCAAAAGGGCTTGTCGTGCCGGCCGTGAAAAAAGCTGATGAAAAAAGTCTCGCCGAAATCGCGAAGCAAACAACAGAACTCATCGACAAAGCAAAAAATAATAAACTCACTCTCGAAGACCTGCAAGTTCCCTGTACAACACTGACATCGCTTGGCATGTTCGGTATTGACTCATTTTTACCAATTCCGTCGCCGGGACAATGCAGTATTGTTTCGATGGGCAAAATTATAGAACAGCCGATTGTAATTGATGGCAAAATCGAATGTAAAAAATTTGTAGAATTCGGGCTAGCCGCAGACAGCCGGATAATCAGCCCCGACTACGGCGCAAAATTTTTGATGGATATGGTTAGCTTTGTCGCAAACCCTGACAAACTATAAAAAAGCGGTTATTAAATTCCGAAGAATTCCTTAGTAGTATTTTCAAGTTGCTCCGAAAGTGTTTCGATATCAATCCCCTTGAGTTCAGCTATCTTTTGTGCTGTATGTATTAGCAGTGCCGGTTCATTTATTTTTTGTTTCCTCATCGGTTCAGGAGACATATACGGGCAATCCGTTTCAATCATCATTCTATCAAGTGGAACAGTTTTGACGCATTCTCGCGCAAGTTCTGCATTTTTAAATGTAATGATTCCGGTAAACGAAATGTAAAATCCTTTATCGATAATCTCTCGTGTCTGCTCGATTGTACCGCTATAGCAGTGAAATACAATTTTCGTTGTCCGGTCAGCGTAATTATCGAGAATCTGCATTGTTTCTTCAAAAGCGTTCCTGCTGTGAATCACAACCGGCAGCCTGCTCAAAGATGCAATTTCAAGAAATCTTTTGAAAAGTTCTTTCTGTGCATCCTGCTTCGAAAAATTGTAATGGAAATCAAGACCTGTTTCGCCCAACGCAACGACTTTTCCACTTCCTATTAACTCGATAAGTCTTTGAATATGCTCAGGCTTATATTCCGATGCGTGATGAGGATGAATACCTAAACAGGCATAAAGGTATTCGTATTTTGCAGCAAGCGAAACTACTTTTTCATTATGCTCGGCATCTGTTCCGATAGAAATCCATTTCGTAACACCTGCCGCCCTGCTTCTGCCAAGAACATCGTCGATGGATTCGGCAAGTCCGTCATAAGTCAAATGTGCATGTGTATCAATAAGGCTTATCATAATGGAACAAACGCATTTTCATAATGCCGTATTTCAGCTTTCCCTTTTTCATTGGGGATCACAATTACGACATCGAAACGCAAAGGGTTATTTTCAAGTTTGTACTTATTAACAAAAAGCCGAGCTGCTTTAGTCATTCGTAATTTTTTAGAATAACTTATAGCAGACTCGGCTTGCGCAAATTTTTCGGATTTTCGTGTTTTTACTTCGACAAAAACAATTGTGCCGTCCGATTTACCCATAATAAGGTCTATTTCTCCTGTTCTACAGGCGAAATTTCTCGTCAGCGTTTTAAAGCCTTTAACTTTATAAAACTTTTCACACTGCTTTTGACCCCATTGGCCAAGCAGATGGGCATCGGACAGAAGTTTTTTCTGTTTTTTGCCGAATAAAATCACTTTATTTTACGCCGGTTGTATGGTCCGTACGTTTCTGTGAAAGTTTAACGCTCTTGCCGGTACGTTCTCTCAGGTAATAGAGTTTCGCTCTTCTTGTCTTGCCGCTTCTGATTGGCTTAACATCGGCAACGCTGGGCGAATTAAGCGGGAAAGTTCTTTCCACACCTTCATCGCCAATCATTCTTCGAACCGTAAACTGCTGGTTCAAACCGTGTCCCTTTTTGGAAATCACTGTGCCGCTGAAAATCTGCACACGCGACTTGTCGCCTTCCTTAATCCTGCAATGTACGTCAACTGTATCGCCAACCTCAAAATACGGAAGCTGAGGCTTTAAACTTTTCTTTTCTACATGTTCAATCAATTCAGTTTTCACTGTTGACTCCTAATATTAAATTTTAAATAAATTTTAAATTAACTCAGCAGGTCTGGTCTTTGTGCCTTTGTTTTTTCAATGGCCTGCTGTTTTCGCCATTTTTCTATTTCTTTATGATTTCCGCTAAGCAGAACATCCGGCACTTTCATATCCCTGAACACTTCAGGTCTCGTATAATGCGGATATTCCAAAAGTCCATCGCTGAAAGAATCGTTCGCGGCCGAGTCTTCATCGCCCAAAGCTCCGGGCAAAAGCCTCACAATCGCATCAATTATGACCATCGCGGCAAGTTCTCCGCCAGAAAGGACATAATCACCGATTGAAACTTCCTCGGCATTAGTGCCGATTCGGATTCTTTCGTCGAAACCTTCGTAATGACCGGCTATAAGAATAACTCTTTTCTCATTTGCCAGTTCTTTAGCTAAATTCTGGTCGAATTTCCTTCCGCCGGGGGTCAGCAAAATTATTCTTCCGGGGTTTTCATCCTGTTTTTTGATGTTTTCTAAACAGTCAAAAACAGGCTGGCACATCATTACCATTCCCGGGCCACCGCCGTAAGATTTGTCATCAACCTTTTTATAACTATTGCTTGCGTAATCTCTTATATTTGAAAGAACTATATTTACCAACTGCCGCTCTTTGGCACGTTTGACTATCGAAAAGTCAAGCGGCGAGGCAAACATATCTGGAAAAAGCGTAAGAACATCTATTCTCATCGCTTTTATTAAGCTTTGGCTTCGCCGGCAGCTTTATCAGCTTCAGCCTGTTCAGCGGCTTTTTTAGCGGCTAATTCAGCCTGACGTTTTTGAGTTCCATCAAAAAGCTTGCCTTTTTTCTTGGCGATTTCTCTGGCTTTAGCTCTGTGAGCTTTAATTTCTTTGTAATGCTTGCTTTCGATTCCGATTCTGGCAATCAGTTCAGCAACTGTTTCGCTTGGAACCGCGCCGACGCCCAGCCAGTACTCGATTCTTTCTTTTTTAAGAACGAGCTGCTTTGCTGCGTCTTTTTCAATTGGGTCATAGTGACCGAGTTTTTCGATGATTCTGCCATCTCTCGGTGAACGGGAATCGATAGCATTGAGCCTGAAAAACGGCTTGTGCCTGCGTCCCATCCTTGTGAGTCTTAATTTTACTGCCATAATAATTTTCCTTTCGAGTATATAATTAATTTTTCCAGCTCGCCCTATGCAAGCCCGGAAAACACGGTTCCTGTGTCAAAAACACGGATTTTCGGAAAAAAACGCGTTTTTTGTGGGCGCAAAGCCACCCGAGCTCAATCCGTTGAATCGAAGATTTTACTGCAAAATCCTGATTTTACAAGATTTATTTTACTCAGCACACAAGCCAGACAAACCATATATTAGATTAGCTGACCATATTTGATGCTTTACAGACCAGGTGGTTGTTGCCAAAAAAGCGAAAATTTAATTTGCTTTTTGTATTTCCATAAAAAAGCCTGTGAAGTAAAAGTAATTTTCGATTTTATTTTTGGAGAATTCCTGACGACCTCTTAATGGATCGCCGGTAATATACCCCTGATCTGTTTCAGCAAGAACAGCAATAAAGTGACCATTGTTTCCAATTCTTACTCCTGCAATCGCTGGAAGGTTTAAATCTTTAGGTAAGCCGTCGGTAATTCTGTATTTTACTCTTAATCCTCTGCGACGGAACGCACGAGTCAGATACCAATTTTCAGTCCCGCCTAAATAGGTATAACATTCCCTTGCAAGTTTTTGTTCTGTTGTCTCGATGTCAAATAATTTAAGTATTGTTACTGCACTTGCCGGCCCGCAGGACGATGCAGTGCTCTGCATACAAATTCCATCCTGCCATTTATTCTCAAATTTATCAGATGACAAGGGCACCACAACAGGTTTCAGATATGGTATAGAAATGGCAATAATGAGAATAATAATCAGAAATGTTTTTGATACAAATTTATATCTTGTAGATTCGGCAAAAATTCCAAACAACAGGCCTACTCCTCCAGCGGTTAATTCAACCAATGGAAGCGAACGAAACTGATAGAACCATTTGGCTTGGTCAAACAAATGCAGGTAATATAAGATTATTAAGACACCGGGCATACTTGTTATAAGGGCTGCTATAAATAGAAATCTTCTTTCTTTGAGGTTTTTGCAGCGTTTGATAAGTGAACCACTGAAATGAAATATCAATAATGCCAAGATGAGCGTTGGAAAGAATATCAAATTTAAATTCATTTGATTAACAATCCTGTTTATTTTTTGCAATGGATAGCATAACCATTTATAAAAATTGCCAGCACGGCCGGGTCAATATCCGCATCCTGCGCTATTTTCCTAACCTGTTGGTCTGTAAGCCTTTCGGCATTATTTTTTTCGTCGTCGGTCATTATCGCGACGGCTTTTTTAAGCTGCTCGGCTTCGTCTTTCGTCGGACTTGCAAGCATTGCCAATTCAGCAGTTCCCCTGCTGTCGGCGAAAAAACCACGATATTGTCTGCCAAACGAATCACCCGTTTTCTGCAAAACTTTTTCGAGATATTGCCGCAGAGTTATATTTTTATTTTCAGCCACAGAGTTCACAGAGAACACAGAGATATATTTTTATCGCCAGGTAATTTTGCCTTTTCGGACAACTTTTTGTTTACGTCTTGAACGCTGCTTTATCTTTTTGCCCTGACTCATCATCGAGCCGATGGCGTCCATTCCGCCTGCGCTCATAAGAGTTTTCAGGCCGCCTAAAGCTCCGCCAGATAAGGCTTTAAGCATATCCCTGCTTCGTTCAAAAGTCTTTATCAAAGCTGATACATCGTGCTGGTCTCTGCCGCAACCTGCGGCGATGCGCCTCCTGCGCGAGGGGCTGATTATATCCGGATTTTTTCTTTCCTCAAGTGTCATTGAGTGAATTATTGCTTCTATTTTTACCATTTCTTTGTCATCGATGTCCAAACCGGCCATTTTGCTGCCCATTCCGGGGAGCATTTTGAGCATATCTGCCATTCCACCCATTTTGCGGACAGATTGCATCTGTTTAAGGAAATCGTCAAAGCCGAACGTGCCTTTTGCCATTTTTGCCTGCATTTTTGCGGCTTCTTCGGCGTTGAATTGCTCCTGCGCTCTTTCGACTAACGTTACAACGTCGCCCATTCCGAGGATTCGGCTTGCCATTCGGTCTGGATGGAATTCTTCAAGTTTATCTAATTTTTCTCCGACGCCAATAAATTTAATTGGCTTACCCGTTACGGCCTTTACACTTAGGGCAGCTCCGCCGCGGGCGTCGCCATCGAGTTTTGTTAAAATAACGCCATCTAATTCGAGTTTTTCGTTGAATTCCTTGGCACTGTTGACGGCATCCTGGCCGGTCATTGCATCGCAAACGAGGTAAATCTGGTGAGGACTGGTAACTTTGGCGACCTCGGCGACCTCGGCCATCATCTCCTGATCGACATGCAAACGGCCGGCGGTGTCGAGAATCACTACTTCGTAACCTGTTTGTTTAGCGTGCTTTAGGGCATTATTTGCAACCTTAACAGCGTTTTTTGCGCCGGGTTCGCTATAGACATCGATGCCTAATTGCTGGCCTAAAGTTACAAGCTGGTCAACGGCGGCAGGTCTCTGCAAATCGTCTGCGACGAGGAGAGTTTTTTTGCCTTTGGAAACGATGTATCTCCCTAATTTACCAGCAGTTGTGGTTTTACCACTACCCTGCAAACCGGCGAGCAAAATCACGGTGGGGCCGGGGGAAACAAAGTATATTTTCGGGTCGGCAGGACCCATTAATTTTGTCAATTCATCGTTGACAATTTTGACGAAAACCTGGCCGGGATGGAGGCTTTTTATGACCTCTGCGCCCATCGCGGCGGTGCGGACATCTTTACAGAACTGCTTTGCTACGTGATAGTTAACGTCAGCTTCGAGCAGCGCTTTGCGGACATCGTTTAGCGCATCTGCGATGTTTGCTTCGGTGATTCGGCCGCGATTTGTTATCGAGCGGAATACATTATTAAATTTTTCTGTCAGTGCATCGAACATCTAACTAATGACCAATAAACAAGTTACAAATTACAATGTAAAACTAATAACCTTGCCAATAAAATTTAGAACACAATATAATATAGAATTTTTCAGTTTTTGCAATGTTTTAATATTCGTAATTGGGTTACGGTGACGCAGCTCGTTACGTTCGTTATCGTTGAAAAGGCGCAAGGTTTAGCTCCCAAAGGGATGCCTGCGGCCTTGCGCGATTTTTGCGGTTTATGCGCGATTATGCAATTTTTGGCCTCAAATGCGCATAAAAAGTGCATTCAAAACACCTGAAAAAGCGAAAAAAAGTGTGAAAAAAAGAAAAAATAGTGAGAAAAAGTTATCAAAATAAAGCATTTTTTAGGGTCATATTGGGTCTTTTTTGTAACGATAGGGGACAGGGGATAGGGTGTAGGAGAACAGAAGCAATCGACTTTTTTGGAATGCGATTAATAAGCGGTTGGTTTTTTTAAATGGATACCTTTAGGCGGTCGGGTTTTTAAATTGCTATCAATAGTCTGTCGATTTTTTAAAATGGCTACCTTTAGGCAGTCGAAAAATAATGCTACTTATAGTATCGTAGATTTTTTCTAACGATAGAAGTAAAGATGTAAAGAGGTAATGAAGTAAGGAATTTAAAAATGTCAGAACGCAAAATAGTAGAACAGATGGTTTTGTTAAAACTGCCGAGAATGATGGTTGGTCAGATTATTGATGGACTAAGAGAAAGACAAAATGTCTGGCAGCTTACGGCCGAATATATGGAAACTGGCGAAACATCTGAACCCTGCATTATTGAAGAATGCTCGGATGCTGATGAAGCTAATAATATCGCAGCGTATTATGAGGAAATAATAAATAAAATCCAAAGCCAATTAGAATGATTAAAAATATCAATCTTGAACTGCCAATAGATTTTATACATCAATTACTCGAATGTTTAAACCAAAACATCGAGGATTGGCATAGGACAAAAATATATCTCAAAGATGGAGATATTGACCATGAACTACCTTATGTCAGGGAATGCGAAGATACTAAAGAAGCTGAATATTTTGAAAATTATTATAGAGATATTAAAGCATTAATAGAAAATCAACTCACAAACAAACCGCATAATTAACTTTTCCTTTTTGATACATTTGGATATAATTTGTCTATTCATAGATGATAATAATTAAAAAGGATTATTCATGAATAGAGCATTTTATTCGGATTCAATTTATAACTTTTTAAGCTCTACGCCTGTACAAATTTTAGGGGAGATTTCAAAAAACAACCCGTTTACTCAGGAAACTCTACAGCGTGATGCGTGGTTGGAACAAATAAATATTCTCAAAACGGTACTGAGACCATATCAGGGCAATATATATTTTGAGTTTTCTATTCCTCGAATGGGTCAACGCATTGATACGTTGCTTCTAATAGGATCAGTAATATTCGTTCTTGAGTTTAAAGTGGGAGCAACCAAATTTGCTCCATATGCAATTGACCAAGTTTGGGATTATGCGTTAGATTTAAAAAACTTTCACGAATCAAGCCATCACCAATTTATCGCTCCGATTCTAATTTCTACTGAAGTCGAAACTGTTGATCCGATAGTTTGCGCAACACCTGAAAATGATAAATTGTTGTTGCCTATCGAAAGTAATGTGGAGACATTATCAGAAGTAATAAAAACAGTTTTAGATTTTTCAGAAGGCCAAAGTATCGATCATGTAATCTGGGAAAATGGTAGATACTGTCCTACACCCACTATTATAGAAGCGGCTATAGCTCTTTATAAAGGGCACTCCGTTGAAGAAATATCACGTAATGATGCAGAAGCTATTAATCTCAGCAAAACATCAGAAGAAATTTCTTCGATAATTAAACATTCACGAGAAAATTTTAAAAAATCTATTTGCTTTGTTACAGGAGTCCCCGGGGCTGGAAAAACTCTTGTTGGATTAAATATTGCCAACACACACTCCGATGAATCAAATGATCTTTATAGCGTATATCTTTCTGGAAACGGTCCACTTGTTAAAATCTTGCGGGAAGCACTTGTGAGGGATAAGGTAAAACAAGAAAAAAAGCGTGGGAAGAAACTAAAAAAAGGAGACGCATTTATTGCTGTTAAAGCAAGAATTCAAAATATCCATAACTTTCGAGATGATTGTCTCGAAGATGAGAATCCACCTATCGAACATGTCGCGTTGTTTGATGAAGCACAAAGAGCTTGGAACATAGAACAAACCGCTAAATTTATGAAGCAAAAAAAGAATAGACCAGATTTTAATCAATCAGAACCTGAATTTTTGATTTCAGTTCTTGATCGCCATCCAGATTGGGCTGTAATAATTTGTTTAGTCGGTGGTGGGCAAGAAATTAATACAGGTGAAGCAGGTATAGGTGCGTGGATAGATGCAGTTAATAAATCATTTCCCAATTGGAATATTTATATATCACCTCGTCTAACTGATAGTGAATACGTTGCGGGTGCAGCACTTAGTAAATTAGAGTCACGTCAAAATATTTTTTATAAAGACGAATTACATCTTGCAGTATCGATGCGTTCTTTTCGTGCTGAAAATGTTTCTTTATTAGTTAAGCAGATATTGGACTTTGAAATAGAAGGAGCACGTAGCACTTTAAATGAAGTCAAAGAAAAATATCCAATTTTTATTTCTCGCAATTTACATAATGCAAAAAAATGGTTGAAACAAAAAGCACGAGGCTCTGAAAGATACGGAATAGTTGTTTCTTCACAGGCACAAAGACTAAGGCCCCATGCAATACACGTAAAATCACCTATGAATCCGATTCATTGGTTCCTAAATGGCAAGGAGGATATCCGTTCTTCCTATTACCTTGAAGATGTGGCAACGGAGTTTAGCGTCCAAGGATTAGAACTCGATTGGGTTTGTGTTACTTGGGACGCAGATTTCAGATATTCAAAAAAGGGCTGGAAACATTGGTCTTTTTCAGGGGACAGTTGGAAACGCATCAAAAAAGATGAGAGACAAGCGTATTTGAAAAATGCTTACAGAGTACTTCTTACACGAGCAAGGCAAGGAATGGTGATTGTTGTTCCAGAAGGTAATAGAGAAGATAAGACTCGCGCATCTGAATTTTATGATCCAACATTTGAGTATTTAAAACAGATTGGATTCGAGGAAGTATAGACCAAAACAAAAAGAACTTTTACCCATCGCTCATGCTCAGGGCTCGGATAATGACAGAATAAAAGACAACTTAATCTGGAAAGAGACAAACGAATTATCAAGGAATTAAAAAAAATGGGATGGGATGTATTGGTTGTATGGGAATGCGAGGTAAAGAAGCCGGAGAAAATAGTTAATCGCATTTCGAGATTTTTGCAAGAACATTAAAGCAAACGAGGATTTGAGGAAGTAAAGGATAGACTATTTAATAGATTTCTCCACTTCCTCCCGCTTTTGCGGGAGTCCGGTCGAAATGACGGCATCACGCGTATTCAAGATATTGCCTGAAGTTTTGCATTGAATGGGAGGGGAAAAGGGGTATAATGCCGCGCTTTATATCATGGCAACCCGCTCGGATGGGATGCTAATTTGACGCGGGATACAAACGAACCCACAATCCTACTTCGCCAAGGCTACGTAGGACAAGGCAGGTCCGGGATGTTTGGAATTTAATTTTTATTTTCCCCCGGCACAGGTCCGGGGGTTAAACATGGAATGGATGAAATAAATATATGTGGCTATATCTTGGCGTTTGTTCGGCGCTGTTTCTGGGATTATACGATATAAGCAAGAAACACTCTTTGCAGAAAAATTCGGTTCTGCCGGTGCTGTTCTACTCCTCTATCTGCGCATCAATTATAACCGTTATCGCAGTTATATGCTCGCGGGTTTGGCCGGAGGAGATGGCGGGTATCAATCTCTACATACCCGAAGCAACGGCGAAGGAACATCTTCTTTTGTTCATTAAATCGGGGATTGCGTTCTCGGCGTGGATGCTGAGTTTTTCGGCATTGAAGCATCTGCCGATTTCGATTGCGACGCCAATTGGGACATCGGGGCCGATATGGACGATGCTCGGGGCGGTGCTGATATTTCACGAACATCCGACGGCGATGCAGGTGCTTGGGCTTGCGACGATGATCGGGTCGTATTATCTTTATTCGATAATCGGGAATAAGGAAGGGATTCGATTTTCCAAAGATAAATGGGTTTGGTTTATCGTTGCGGCGACTTTAATCGGGACGTGCAGCGCGCTTTTCGATAAATACCTGATTCAGACACGGGGGATATCGCCGCTGACGGTGCAGGCGTGGTTTTTTATTTATCTTGTTATTATGCTTGTGCCGGCGACGATGGGGTCGAAGATTTTGCAGGGGAAAAATTATAAGCAGTTTGTGTGGCGGTGGAGCGTGCCTTTGATTGGGTTGTTTCTTATCGGTGCGGATTTTGCGTATTTCAAGGCGCTGACTTATCAGGGGTCGATGGTTGCGATACTTGCGACGCTGAGGTGCAGTTGCGTGGTGATTTCGTTTATCGGGGGGATTGTGATGTTTCGGGAATTGCAGCCGGGGTATAAAGCGGTTGCGCTGACGGGAGTGATAGCGGGAGTGTTCCTTATATTATCGTCATAATTTTTTTTATCACCCCGGCACAGGTCCGGGGGTTAACCATAATATTACGCGGCGCGGAGGAAGTTAATGATTCTGCTGCTGATGGTTTGACGCGAATCTGCGGGGAGGTCGCGGGTGAGCCATTTGCCGTTGCCCATCGTAATTAATGCCCACATCGTAATCCACCATAAGCCAACGAGCCAGAATATTCCATAGGCATAAGCCCAGAGGGAATCTGAACTGCGGCGGCGGATGATGTAGAAGGCGACGGGAGCTGTCGATGCGAGGACTGTGGCGAAGGCAACCTGCGAGATGTAAACCTGCGGGTCGATGAACACGGCTGCGACGAAAGCACTGATTGCGGCCTGCGGGAGGAGCATACTGATGCTCGACATAAAGAAGTTGACGATTGCGCCGCTACGGGGGCCGGTGCGGAATTTTTTGAAGATGAATTTTGCCATGACGAAAGTTTCGCGGACATTGCTTCTTGCCCAGCGAAGATACATTTTGCAAAGCTGCTTATATGCTGTCGGCACGATTGTGTAGACTAATGAATTGGACTGGAATTTTACGTGGTAGCCGTTGCGGAGGACGATGTTTGTAATTGCGCGGTCTTCGCCGATGGTTGCGGGTTTGCCGAAGAAGGTTTGTTCGAGCCAGGCTTTTAAATCTTTATTTATGGCTTTTTTGCGGTAAGCGCTGAGTGCGCCGGGGGTGCAGAAAACGGTGTTGACCATTGACTGGCTTGCACGGATGAAATCGAAACTGAACGCGAAAGAGATTTCGAGCATTTTGGGGATGATGCCTTCTCTGCGATTAAGGACGCGGACGCTTCCGGCGACTGCGCCGACCTGCGGGTCGATGAATGGACTGACGAGGCGGCGGATCGTGTGGCGGTCGATGATGGAGTCGCTGTCGATTGTAACGATGATGCTTCCTTTGCTGATTTTTATTGCTTCGTAGAGGGCGGCGCGTTTGCCGCGGTTTCTTGTGAAGTTTATCAGTTCGACTCTGCCGTTCGCATTTTCGCAGGCCTGCTGCATCCAATAAAGGGTATCATCTGCGCTGCCGTCGTTGACTGCGATTATCTGGAGTTTTTCGATTGGGTAGTCGCTTTTGAGAATGCTGCGGAGAGTTTTGATTACGTTTTTGCCTTCGTTGTATGCGGGCATGATTACGGTGCAGCGCGGGAGTTTTGCATCGGTGAGGGTCGGAGCGGGTTTGTAGCCCATAACGAGAAGGACACGCCAAAGAATAACCGCGATGTTGAGGTAAACGAGAGCGCGGGTTGCAACAAGGTATATAGAGCCGGTAGATGTTGTGCTCATGCGGTCGATGACGGTTCTGAAATCCTGCATTGTTAGAAAGCCACTGTAGAGGATTGCGACGACGACGAGGATGATGCAAAATTTCGAGCCGGAATCGACTGATAAAGGAAGACGGATATTCGCATACGCACCGCCAAAGCGCGGAACGTAAAGGTCAGCCGAAGCTGAGGATGTACTGTTGCCGTATAAACTTTTTCTAAAGTCGAACATAATGAAATTCTTTCCCGGCTTTAAAAAATCCGTAAGCCGCGATGAACCGCCGAGGCTGGCGGTCAGTAAGAAGACTTGTGTTTCTAAAACCTTATACGAAAGTAACATTGTATCAAAAGGGACGCCAGAATGTCAAAACAAATCCGACAGGAAAGTCCGATATAATTTGGATTATCGGACTTGGAAGATTCGGAATTGCAATAAGTAGTAAAAGTGTTGATTTTGATAGTAAAAAAGAAGGTTTTTAGAGGACGCGGAGAAATAAGCTAAATAAGCCGTGCTTTGGCATGCGAGATGTGATAAAATATTTTTTTAAAAGGAATTTACAATTTGGCAGCAGGAATGCGTTATTTAAAATTTGTAGGTGAGTTCATCAAACACCCCAAACAGGTGGGTGCGGTGGCTGAAAGCTCCGGTTTTCTGGCTCGAAAAATGGCCGGGCAAATCGGCGGCGCGGTTAATGTTATAGAGTTCGGGCCGGGGACGGGGTGCGTAACGAAGGAAATTTTGCGGCAGCTTCCAGCAAATGGAACTTTGACGTGTCTTGAAATTAATCCGAAGTTTTGCGAGGATTTGAAAAAGATAAACGATCATCGGCTGAAAGTAGTAAATGACGATGTTCGGAATTACAGCAGAAATATCGAAGATTATGATTGTATTTTGTCGAGTTTGCCGCTGGCGATTTTTGAGAAGACGCAGCGAGATAAAATTATCGCGATTTCCGGCAGAGCGAAAAAATATGTTCAATTTCAATATACGCCATTTTTGAAGCCGAAATTGAAAAGATATTTCGAGGATGTGGAGATAAAGTTTGTTCCGCTGAATCTTCCGCCGGCGTTTGTATATGTTTCGGAAAATCCGAGGAGCAAAACGGGAAGTTCAACAACTCGCGTGAGAAAAAACAAACGTTCATTTGCGGTAAAAGCGGCAATTCAATTCGCAATGTTTGCAGCGAATTTCTGGACGTCAATTCTGAAATAGATTAAGCATACCAGAAGATTTAGGGTTGAGATTGCTTCGTCTTTCCTGCACGGCAAATGCCGTTTGGAAATCCTCGCAATGATTTTATGAAAGCGTGTGTCTCCTTTTGCGGGTATTATACCCCAAAAGAAAACTTTTTTATTCGCGGCAACAAGCCGTGGAA
>MHXZ01000013.1 GCA_001825665.1 Planctomycetes bacterium GWF2_41_51
AACACTTAATCAACCTGGTGACTATGTCCAATTAGCTGTGTATGCCAGTAGTGAAACCATAGACAGCACTAGTCCAAGCGGGACTCTTGCCGTTAAGTTGCGTGATGCATCTGGGAATAACATTGCCTATTTTGGAATTGGCTGGCGATATTGGTACTATTATGATGGAACATCACATACGATTACAACTCCGACTGAAGCTCGGCCATCATATAACACATGGTATATTATTCGAGCAACGTTGCGAGATGGTAATTCAGATGGTGTCGTAGATTCCTATGATTTTGAGACTTTCAATGCGGACATGACACCTAAATGGTCTCAAATTGGCATAACAACAAATGGGCACACAAACGGCATTGAGTTGGTGATTTCTATGGCTGGTACAAGTAGCAAAGCGATTGCCCTAGTTGATGAAATCGTAGTACGCCACATTTATGTGGTTGATAATTTTGAATCCTATGCTTTGAATACTGTGATGGATAATGGGGTAGCCGGTTGGAATATTGTGGACAGCTTAAATGCCAATCTTAGCTCACCAATTGTCAAAGATGGAAATAGTTATGCAGAAATAAACGGCCAGTTCTGGAAAATTCTTGATGATAACTCTCGTGCGTCCCAACCAGAATCCCTTGCTAAAAGCACGCCAATTACTTTGAATAAATCTGGTGACTATGTCCAATTAGCCGTGTATGCTAGCAGCGAAACAGTAGGCGGCACTAGTCCGAGCGGTACCCTTACTGTTAAACTACGTGATGCATCACAGAACAACATAGCTTTTTTTGGAATAGGCTGGCGATATTGGTATTATTATGATGGAACATCACATACGATTACAACGCCGACGGAAGCTCGCCCATCATACGATACATGGTATATCATTCGGGCAACACTGCGAGATGATAATTCAGATGGTGTCGTAGATTCCTATGATTTTGAGACTTTCAATACAGATATGACACCAAAATGGTCTCAAACCGGCATAACAACAAATGATTATACAAACGGTGTTGAAATTGTAATAACATGCGCTGGAACCTCCAGTAAGGCAGTCGGATTGGTGGATGAAATTAAAATTTGCCGTTTGCCTTAGTAATATGCTTTGATAATCAGCTGCACAGATAAAAATCGGCTAAAACCAATGCATCGTTGCTTTAGATATTATATTTAATGGTGAAGTTTAATATGGGATTCAAGCGTGTTATGGGTGTTAAGGTGTGGCGTCTTGAAAAACCTTAGGGATATTCAACGATTGATAGGGCTTCGATACATGAAAGTTGTAAACGACCCTGATGAATATCAGGGTTCAGAGTTAGACACCGTGCTGAAAGTTTAAATTGAAGGTATCGGCAAATCAACAGCTAATATGATAGTTAATGTAAGAAATAAAAAAATGAAGAAAGCAAAATCTTGGTAAAAGTTTTGATAAAGTGACTAACAATTAAACATATTAAAATAAGAAAGAATAGGCTATGAGCAATAAAGTCAAATGGGCTGTTTTAGGTTCAGGCGGAATTGCACAAAGACGAACAATACCTGAAGGAATTATACCGGCAGCTAATGCAAAATTAATATCAGTATATGATGTAAATGCAAAAGTTAACGCCGAAGTTGCGTCTGCTTTTGGTGTAAAAGCTGCAGGCAGTATTGATGAATTGCTTATGTCGGATATTGATGCTGTTTATATTGCGACACCAGCGAATTTGCATTGCGAGCAGGTTATTAAATGCGCAAAAGCTAAAAAGTACATTCTTTGCGAAAAGCCGCTTGGCATGACAATAAAAGAAACACAGAAAATGATCACAGCCTGCAAGAAAGCAAAGGTTCAACTTGGAACAGCTTTTATGATGCGTTTTCATTCACAGCATCAGGCGGCATTGCAAATGATAGAAGCTGGCAAAATCGGCAAACCTGTTTATGCACGTGCCCAGCTTTCGTGCTGGTATCCGCTGATTAAAGGAGCATGGCGTCAAAATCCCAAACAGGGCGGTGGCGGTTCATTAATGGATATGGGCGGCCATTGCATTGACTTGCTTGAAATGTTTTTCGGGCTGGTTAAAGCAGTTTCGTGTTTCATACGAAGCGGCGTGCATAGATATAAATCAGAAGACAGCGCAGTCGCAATGCTTCAATTTAAAAATGGTGCCTTGGCAACAGTAGATACATTCTTTTGTATTCCTGATAATAGCAGTAAAAACGTCCTTGAACTTTATGGTTCTAAAGGAAGTATTGTAGCGAAAGGTACAATCGGCCAAGGGCAAGCCGGCGAAATGGCAGCTTTTCTCGATGGTGATACTAAAGGATATGAAGCCCAGCAGGCAAGGCAGCAAACCGATGGTATACAGATAATTCCCCCACCTGTTAATATGTATAAAGCTGAAATTGAAGAGTTTAGTCAGGCGATAATTGATAAGCGTTTGGCTGCGAACAATGCCCAAATAGGCATTCAGAGTCAAAAAGTTTTAGCAGCCTGTTATGAATCTGCCAAAAAAGGCAAACGAATAAAAATAATAGCGTAAAATGAATAACAAAACTGTATTAGCATTTTTATGTCACCCTGATGATTGTGAGTTTGGATGTGCAGAGACGCTTGCATTGCTCAAACAAAAAGGCTGGCAGATACACATCGCAACAACGACGCCCGGTGATTGTGGCTCTGCAACCCACAGCAGAGAAGAAATCAGCAAAATTCGCCGAAAAGAAGCTACCGATGCAGCAGCAATTCTTGATGGTCAATATCATTGCAACGAACTGGAAGATGTTTTTGTAATGTACGACAAGCCATCTCTTTTGAAAACTATTGCCATTATTTGCAAGGTAAGGGCAACAATTGTTTTCACAGCCAGTCCGCAATGTTATTTTATCGACCACGAAAACACATCACACCTTGTTCACACGGCTTGTTTTGGCTGCGGCATACCAAATGTCGAAACACCCGGCGTAAAGCCTTATGACTTTGTTCCATACCTTTATTATGCAGATGCGATGGAAGGCAAAGACATTTTCGGCAACGCAATCAAACCGTCAATATATGTAGATATAACAACAGTTATTGAAACAAAAGAAAAAATGCTTTGCAGTCATAAAAGTCAAAGAGACTGGTTGCTTTCCCATCACGGCATGGATGAATACATAGAATCTATGAAGAGGCATGCGTGCCAGAGAGGTTCTGAGATAAGCTGCAAATATGCTGAGGCTTTCAGTCAGCACCTGGGTCACGGTTACCGCAAGATAATATTTTGAAAACAGAATTACAATCTTTAGTAATGGAGAAATAACAATGTCACGCAAGATTAGCATGTTAGCACCGGATTGGTGGGATTATACAACATTAGATGATGATATTTTGAATGATGCCGCGAAATTGACAGCCGAAGATATGCTGCAAATCAGCAGAAAAGGTTTTACTGTAAAGTTTTATGACACTCTTGAAGATTTTTATCTTGCCGAAGCACTTGAATATATCAATGCATGGAAACAATCCACCGCAGATAATCCTGTTGGCATCTGCGGCCCAATAGGCCCAACAGAACAACTGCCTCTTGTCGCCAGATTAGTAAATGAGCTTGAATTGAATCTTAAAAATTGTCATTTCTGGGGAATGGATGAATAGTTTATAAATGGCAAAGAGGCACCCGCAACGCATCCATTGTCATTTGAAAAAGCCGACAGGGAGATGTGCTTTAACAAAATAAATCCAAAATTAAGAATGTTGGATAAGAATCTTCATTTTCCCAAAGCAGATTTGAATAAATATATTAAAAGCTGGGAAGGCGTAAGATGTGCGGTAATGCAGGGCGGCCAAGGCGATATAAAACATTGGGCATTTAATGATCCTGTTAAACGTGAAGGCAAATATAAAGATAATCCTCCAACACCAAAAGAGTACCGAGAACTTTCAATGCGAGTTGTTAATCTTCATCCTGTAACAATAATGCAAAACGCTCGAACCAGCGGCGGTGGGGTCGTAACAGGTGTTCCGACGCAGGCTCTTACAGTTGGCCCTGTCCAGACCTGGAAATCAGAAAAGGTTTCAATCTGGCATGCAGGCACACACGATAACCCGTTCGGAATGAGACTTACTACGCTGATGATAAGTAAAAAGATAGCCGATTCAGCAGTTCCGATGTCACTGTTGGCAGGTCATCCGAATGTTCAATTTAATTTTTACAGACCTGCGATAGGGGCATGCAGCGTTGAAATGCATTAGACTTTGAAATAAAACTACAACCTGACTACAACCAAAAGCCTTAATAACTGCTGATTTTATAAAATTGTCATTTTATAAGTTCTTCTAAAATAAGAGGTTATAAAAATTTTAAAAATGTATATACTCTTATATATCTGCAAGCATATTTCCTTTGACCATTCAGTGACGTCTGGTTCCTGCATGATTAAGATAATCAATCGCTTTATAAAGTTTTTATCAATGCAATTATGATGAGTAAATTCCATTACTCCTTTTTCAAAAGTGATGTAAATTGGGTTGATTTTTGCGGCAATGAATCTATGTCAATTATCTTTTGATTCCAAAAGTTAAGATTTGGAGTCAGGCATAATGCCTGATATTTCAATTGCAAAAAAATTGGTTCCTTATTTATTAAAAACAAATAATCCCGCAGGTTGTGTGATAATTTGTCCTGGTGGTAGCTACGCGGGTCATGCTGAACACGAGGCCGGTGTCATCGCAGAAAGCTTTAACAAAGCAGGCGTAAATGCCTTTGTATTGTATTACACAACTGGTAATAAATGTTACCCTAAGCCGTTATTAGAAATTGCTGAAACCGTTAGGTATGTAAGATCTCAATCTGAGAAATGGCATATAAAACCTGATAAAATAGCTGTATGTGGTTTTTCAGCAGGAGGACATTTTTCTATGACGATGAATTATTAAGTCGCAATAATTTACATAGTTGTCGTCATGATGCATTGATACTTTGCTATCCAGTAAATTAGTTCAGGTTTGTTTGGTCATAAAGATTCATTTGAAAATTTATTAGGTTCTGATGATCTGAATAATTTAAAAGAAAAAATGTCACTTGAAAATCAAGTTCATAAAGAATTTCCTCCTGTTTTTATCTGGCATACAATGGAGGGTAACACTGTACCTGTTGAAAATAGCCTTTTTTTTTGCGTTAGCTCTAAAAAAATACAAAATACCTTTTGAGTTGCTGGTTTTTCCATTTGAACCACATGGCATAGGATTAGCAAAGGAAAATGAACTTGTGAGTCAATGGTTTGAATTATGCCTGCATTGGCTTAATATAAACAATTTGTAAAAATAATTTTTACAGATAACTTCTTTGTATGTAATATTTTAAGGTGAAAACATTATTTTAACTATAGCAATTTTTAGGATTATAGTGTATAATTAAAACGGTTTAAGTCAGGATGTTGTGAGCAATATTCAAAAAAAAACTGTTATTACGATGGCTGATTTGGCAAATCGTTTAAACATGTCCAAATCAACAGTCTCTTTTGTTTTGAGCGGAAATGCAAAAAAAATGCAAGTAGCAGATGATACCGCCAAAAAAGTCAACGATATGGCCGCACGGCTTGGATATATACCGAACTACTGGGCCAGAAGCCTACGCAAAAAACGCACCAAGGTAATCACAAGCCTTTTCGATACACTTTTAATGAACTGGGCTGCCGGCGTTAATCAGGCGCTTTCGAGGGTTTTACGCGATAAAGGTTACGCCTCATTTATAGCGGTAGACTGGTGCGATATTGAAGTTTTGAAACATGAAGTTAACAGTATTTATGAACGCCAGGATGAGGCAGTAATTTGTACGCCCTGGCCTCACAAAGAATCTGAAGAGATTTATCTTAATATGATGGAAAAGCTGCCGCTTGTTTTTATGGGCAATATTCTTGAATCTTTTAGAGATAACAAACGATTGAATTATGTGGTTTGGAATAGCAAGCCTGCTGTTAAAATGGCTATAAACTATCTCATCAAGACCGGACGAAAACGAATTGCATTTTTGGGTTCTCATCACGGTGTGTTAAGCGATATGGAAAGATATGAAGGTTATCGCGAGGCAATGACTGAGGCGGGCTTAACGATCAAAGATGAGTGGGTTGTTTGGATAAAGCGCGGCACTCCGGAGTTTCTTTCGGCACCATCACATTACTGGAAATCACAAACAGCTTACTGGGATCAGTATTTTAAACCGTTATTCTGGGAAAGTACTGAAAAACCAGAAGCTATATTTGTTATAAATGATGATATAGCAATGCGTGCCTGGGAATATATGGTAAATAGGGGCATAAAGGTTCCGGATGACGTAGCTTTTATAGGGGTTGGTGATTTGTTACCTTATGAGCAGATAGGGCTTACAACGATTGTTGAACCATTAAATGCGATAGGCACAGAGGCGGCCAATATCGCAATCGAATTGATTGAAAATCCAAAATCTGCTCCGATTCAAAGATCTATTGAATGGATGGAGCTTAAAGTCCGGAAAACAACCTGATAAAAGGTTTAAACTGGATTTATGGGGTATTGTTTGTTCTTGCAGGATGTAATAGTTTGCAAAAATTTTAGTTGTATTTTTGATGTTTTATTGTTATACTAAATCGATATAAGTGGCATAAGGTAATTATGAGTATCTTCTTAAATCGGTTTAAGTCATTTATAAAAGGAAGGAAGACGGTGTTTTATGAAAAAAATAATGGTTTTTTGGTCAGTTCTTTTAACTTTTGTATTTTCAATTCTAATTTCGGGTGGGGCATCAGGGGATGTGGCATTGACTGGGCATATCGCCAATCCGAGTTTTGAGCAACCACCTCTTTTTCCGGATGATCAGGTCTGCAATGCACAGGGGTGGGTTAATACTTATGGATACAGCGGAACTCAGTGTCCAAGAGTTACTTTTCCAGTTAGTTATTTTATGGCAAGCGCAGGTAGTCAATGTTTAAAGCAAACCGGCACAATAATCATCCAGGAACTGAAATCCCTGACAATTCAGGCTAACACTGTTTATACTCTCAATGCCGATGTTCTGGTTTCTTCTCAGGAAACAGATCCCGGAATGGCATGGGGTTTATTTTCTCTTATCGCAACTCAAAGCAACACAACATTGGCGAGTTGGGGCGGCCTTTATCCTCAAGTGCTGTCGAATTTTTTGGGAACTGTAACCGTAAATACATGGTATCCTATTTTCTGTCAGTTTGACAGTGCGGCGTTCCCGGAACTTGTCGGACAAACCTTGACAATACTGGCACGAGGCGACAGGCATTATGTAGATAACATCACTTTAACATCTTCAGGTACTCCTGTAACTCTCACGGTTAATGCTACATCAGGGGCAACCGGTGCAGTAAAGATACCGGGCATCGGCAGCTTTACAGTGGGTAACGGCTGGACATTGCCATTAGTTTCAGGAAGAAAATTAGTGAACTGTCCGGATCTGTATAGTTTTACTAATTGGTCAGGTTCTATAAACAGCAATGAAGCTTCTTCAGCTATAGTAATCAATGGCAATATGACAGTGAATGCAAACTTTACGAAAACTTCTCCCGGCTGCTCGCCTGTCTGGGACGGCAAGGCAATGACAGTATATAATGGCAACTTCGAAGATCCATCAACAGGAAGTATTGTTAATAATTGGCCCAGAGGGTTAAACGCTACTACAATATTCGTACGGGTTCCTCCGGCTGCGAATGAAAGTCTCAATCACGCTGCAAGCGGGAATCAGTTCGTATATCTAATCGGTACAGGAGTCGGCGGAGACGCACAATTGTTCCAGGCACCAGGTTCCACCGTTGAAGCCGACACCATTTATACTATCGAAGTTGATGTGGCAATTCGTTCCGATTTAAATCCGGAAATGGCTAAACTTGAAATTCAACTTCGTGCAAAAGATGCGCTCGGGGCAAATCTGGACGGCTATATGCTTGCATCATCAGTATTAGGCGCACCCAATGGTTTGATCAATCCGACAAATGATAAATGGTATAGAAAAACATTAAGCTGGAACAGCACAGGAAGTCCTTACGTTGGCAAATATTTGCAAATATATTTTGGCGGCAATAGAGTTGCGATTGACAATGTCGTATTTAAAAAGAGCATACAAGGTATTCCTGCGACCATAACAATGGCAACATCTCCTGCAACGATTGAAGGTCCGGGAGCAAGGCCGGCAGTATTTCCATCAATTGGCGATCATCAGGTCTCAATCGGAGCAACAATTGCAGCTAATACAGGAGCCGCTTTTACGGCCTGCCCGAACAGTTATCTCGTTGGCGGATGGCAAACCTCTTATGGAAACTATGCAACTTCGACGGCAAATCTCAGCATTGACGGGAACGGCACAGCTACTGCCAATTATATATTAAATAATCAATGCGGCGATAAATGCTATCCATACCCGATGTATGACATCAATCACGATTGTGTTATTGATTTTGTAGATTTTGCGGAATTTGCTTCAAATTGGCTGCTCGATGCAAGGCCGTAACCGCAATTATTGTAATGTTCTCTGAAAAATTCAGAGTTGAAATTAATTATTAACCATAATTTGGAGGAAGGAAAAATGAACAGAAAGTTATTGTTAAGTTTGAGTGTTTTAATGTTGGTTTGCGGGACAAGTTTTGGTGCTTTATTGAATGTCAATAATCCGAGTTTCGAAGGCCAGGTGCAAGCGGACGGCACAACCACAAAATTTGTAAATGCCTTATCATGGACAAAGACTGCAACGGAAACACGAGTTTGGATGCGGAATCCGCTGAGCAGTGATGTTTTACAGCCTACGAATGGTGCCAATATGGCTTATGTTACTTTCAATGGTTCGTTGTATCAAACTATTCTGCCAATCGCGGAAAATACGCGGTATACCCTCACAATAGATTTGGCAGCAGCAACAAACAATCCTGATACAGGAGCGGCGCTCACAACCAGTATCGCTTTTGGTGAAATAGGTTTATATGCTAACGGCTTCAATCCGACATCGTTGCTGACAAACCAGAGATTTGGAAAAACCAATCCTGACGATACAAACACAGAGATATTTACAGACCACTTTGAAACTTTCAGTATCTCGTGGGACAGCACAGCAAGCAGTAAGATAGGTCAAACATTATGGATTACCATTACAACTGGGCAGGTATGGGTAGATAATGTTCGTCTTGATGCGACTGTTATACCTGAGCCTGCATCGATGATGCTGCTGACTTTTGGCGGATTGATGATATTGAAAAAGAAACGCTAAACGGAAATGTAAGTTGAAGTGAGCCGGTCATTGCGGCCGGCTTACTTTTTGCGGATAATTATCTAATCCGTAAGGGAGTAATTATGAGATCTTACCGTGTTGACAAAGCATTCACATTAGTTGAGTTATTGGTGGTTATTTCAATAATAGCGTTGCTTTTGGCTGTTCTGATGCCTGCTTTGAGCAAGGCAAGAGAGCAGGCCAGAAAAGTGGTTTGTTCATCCAATCTCAAACAGCAGGGAATTGCATTGGGTTCTTATGCCGCCGCAACTAAAGCATATCCACATAAACTGAATACGGCTCTCTGGCCAATGGGCGGAATGTATTGGACAGCAACTGATACTAATACGCCGCCTTATTATCCGGCAGGTCAAGGCGCTTTAATAGCTAGTAATTACATTAAAGACCCAAAATTTTTCTACTGTCCTTCTGTTAAAAACACAGATAATTTAAGTTATGATCAAATGTTTAAAAAATATCAGCGGGTTTATCTTTCAACACAAAATCCGGCAGATATAGATTATGCACACTTATTTATAAGTTACGGTTATTGGGTAGGCTATAAAACTAATTCAGTTCTTGAGAACAATGTAATATCAAGGACAACCGCTCGAGATCTTATGTCCAGAAGCGACACCGTAACTGTTACAGACATCATGTGTATCGATAAGAACAAGGTTACTTTTGGCAAGTTCGATCAAGCGCATAAATATCCGCATACGTTTTCAAATCACAGGAATGGAAATGTTTTGCAGGGCGGTTCCAATCTTTATAACGACGCCAGTGTTCGATGGGATAATTTCCAGAAAATTCAAAGTGAATGGGGCACAATTTCGCCTTTAAAATATAATCGTCTTAAATGTACGATAAAAGATACGATTTGGTTTTTCTAACAGGCCAAAAGTGAAAGTCACTGCAATTTTAATTTGTTTTTTATTTTCAGTCAGCTTGTGCTGTGCTGCGGTTACTTATCTTGATAACGGTACAATCAAGATCGGTGTAGATTTGGCACGAGGCGGCACAATCACCTATCTTGCCAATATTGCTGATGGAAGAGATATTGTTAATAATTATGACCTCGGCCGTGAAATACAGCAATCATATTATTCAGGGCCAATTCCATTCGAGGGCGCTAACTGGAGCGGAAGCGACTGGTCGTGGAATCCTGTTGCGGCAGGGGATAAATGCGGCTCGATTTCTGAAGTTCTCGAATGGTCGAATGACGGAGGCAGTATTTATGTAAAAAGAATTCCCAAGCAGTGGGGACTGTGCAATGTAGCTTCCGAATGTATTATGGAAGAATGGATTCGGCTCGAAGGAAATGTGGCGATTGTCAGATGTAAACTGACCAACAACCGCAGCGATACGACTTTTTACCCTGCATATAATCAGGAATTGCCGGCAGTTTATACAAATTATCCATTCAGATTTCTATACAGTTACACCGGAGATACACCATTTACAAATGCGCCTCTGACATTAATAGCTAATCCTTCCGGCAATGCACCGCCCTGGGCATATTATAACCCGACAGAGTATTTCAGCGCACTTGTGGATGATACCAACTGGGGATTGGGATTATATAATCCTATAGTTCAATTACATGCCGGCGGATATCACAGTAATGCCAATATGCCTGCAAGTACCGGGTACATAGCGCCAATACGTAAAGAACATCTCGATCATAATATCGTTTACGAATATGAATATTACCTGATACTTGACAGCCTGGAAAATATCAGGAATTTTGTTTATGCCCATCGTCCTGATAAATTGCCGAATTATAATTTCGCTAAAGACCGTCAGGGCTGGTCTTTTGTAAATACCCGCGATGGAGGCTTTCCATTCGATGGATATATGCGGGTATCACTTAATTCGCCAGACCCCATAATGAACGGCCCCATCGATTTTTGGAACGCTGAAGATGTTCCTATGATTTATATTTGTGCCAGATACAATGCAGCGGCAGGACAAACAGCTTATTTATTCTGGAATGAATTTAACGGTTCAGGTTTCAACTCAACCAAATCCATAATTTTCAATCCGATTTGTGATGGCCAATGGCATATCTATGAAATCGCATTGCATACAAAATCAAGTTATACAGGCAAAATAAGTCAGATTCGTTTTGACCCTATACCCTCGGGCAGCACCGGTCAATATGTCGATATAAAATATATTTCAGCTTATCAAATTCCCGGAGATTTCGACAGGAACTGGACGATTGATCTCTATGATTTCGCTCAAATTGGGAATAATTGGGGCAAATATCTTGGGCCGAATTCTACTGGCGACTTGAACGATGACAGACATGTCGGATTTGAAGATTTAAAAATATTTGTAGAAAACTGGCTTGCTTCGCCGCTTGTGGCGCATTGGAAACTGAACGAAACAACAGGAAACATAGTCAATGACAGTGTATCGACTAATGACGGCACGGCATTTGGAACTGTTTGGCAGCCGCAGGAGAATATCAATGGTGCGATATCCTTTGACGGTTCAAGTTATATCCTTGTGCCTGACAGCGACAGCATTAGTGTCGGAGCGGGCAGCTTTACTATATCTTTCTGGATAAATCCTGTGAGCGTTTCCGGTTTGTATGGTATTTTGACAAAATTCAAAGATGGCGCGGACAAGGAATTTGGAATCAGCACAAGCGGTTCATCAATTATTCTTGATATAGAAAAAGACGACAACAACGGCAGAGCGCAAAGTGTTTCAGGTGTGCTTTCGGCCGGTACGTGGCAGCATATTGCTGTTACATTTAATATGGCAACCAAAGAAGTTGGTTTTTATCATCAGGGTACAAAAGCAGCAACTGCTTCCAATACAATTACAAGTCTGCCTGACGAACTTTCGAATGATCTTTATATCGGCAGATGGGGTGGGATATATAACGCGGTTTATTTCAGGGGAATGTTAGACGATCTGCGGATTTATAACAGGGTGCTTTCAAGTTCTCAGATTGAAAGCCTTTCACAAAATTGAAAATGAAAAACAAATCGTTTTTTATTCTTGTTTTTATGTCTTTGGTTGCGGTGTCAGCAGTTTTTGCTGAGATAGGCACAGTCAGTGTTCATTTATCAAACGCCGGTTTTGAAATACCGGCTTTAGGCGAAGGACAATGGTTTAAACACGTTTACGGCTGGGAATCTGCTTTCAGTGATTATTTGAATGACAGATGTCCTGAAGTACGAAACCCCGCGACATCGGCGGTTCCGCAGTCCGCTGAAGGGAAAAATTACGGCTGGCTGAACGGCATACAGCTTTTTCAAATTCCTGATGTGATTAAGGCAGGCAGAGTTTATAAATTGTCCGCAGATATTGCTAAATACGGCAGCCTTTCAGGAGTATACAGAATTTTAATTGGCATTTATGATCCAAATAGAAAATACGAAACAAGCCCGATTGCAATATCAGAAGCAACACACTTGACAAATCCTTTAACAAGTTCATGGCAGCGAGTAACACTCGAATTCGACAGTTCGCAATACCCGCAATGGGTTGGCTATCAGCTTTTGGTGTACATCTGGGCGAATCAGTGCGCTGTGGATAATTTATGCCTGACAAAAACTGTCGAAATACAGGATGTGGTTTACCTTACGATAGAAGGCCCCCAGGGTAGTGAGGGAAATTTGGACCCCGCTCCGGGAGTCTATGCTTTTGAGAGAGGCGATGAAATCAAACTAACTGCACGGCGAATAGAAAACAGCGGCAGTGTAACTGTATTTGACAGTTGGCAGGGAGAGTTGGAATTCCCTTATCAGCCTGAAACAACAGTTGTAATGGATGAAAATAAAACTATAACCGCAATGTATGCACCCGCCGATTCGCAGCCCTGGGATGTCAAAGCTGATACCTGGGTTGGCAGAGATGCTTTAGGCAGAGAATTGCCCGGTTACGCCGAATGCGGCCCAATACGACCAGACCGAAAATTCATATCGGCGTACGCTTTTTGGCTTGGCACAAGTCCGGGAATGTTTCATGAGCCTTATGATGTCACAAAAATTCTTGCCAACCCGTCCAAACCGTGGGGGCCTCAATATACTTTTCATTTTTGGGGAGAGCCTGAATTAGGTTATTATAAATCTGTTGATGATTATGTTATGCGCAAAAATATCCTGATGCTCGATGCGGCCGGAGTGGATGCGATGGCTTTCGAATGCACCAATGCGAAAACTTATCCACAGTCGAATATGATAATGTGTGAGGTAATGGAGGAACTTCAAAACAGCGGCAGTAGAGTGCCGAAGATGTGTTTCTGGTCAAATCCGTCTTATCAGGTTGAACAGGCAGTGTATTTGTATTTTTATAGTAGAGGGCTTTATTCCGATTTATGGTTTTATCTCGATGGCAAGCCTTTAATTCTGCCGGTTGGTGATTGGTCAGGATTAAATGCAACATTAAAAAATTACTTTACGTTCAGGCAATGCTGGAGTCAATACGATGGTCAGGATAGATGGCAGTCGAACGATTATTCGCCGCAGGATTATGCATGGCATCTGAATCAATTTAAACCCGAAGAAACCAGCGTCGGAGCGGGACGGCACGCTACAACCAATATCGGAAGAAGTTACCATAATGGCAGTCAGCCGCCTATAAATGAATATCATCTGACTGGTACGGAGCATTTGGGTCTTTTTTTTGAGGAACAATGGAATAGGGCCCTTAACATCGATGCTAATTTTATTTTTTTGAGCACCTGGAATGAATGGGGATCATTCAGGTATATTTGGCCCGAACCTGTCTGGCCGGGATTGGATTATTTTCTTGGTAAGCACATGGTCGAAGGGCAAACGTTCTTCGGGGATGATTACAATCAGGAATACAGCCGGGACATAGAGCCGATGAAAGGCGGGCATACAGATAATTATTATTATCAGATGGTTGCTAATATTCGAAGATATAAAGGTGTCAGACCGCCCGAAACCCCAGGTGTACCGATGAATATTTTAATAGATGGTGATTTTGAACAGTGGAAAAATGTGAAACCTGAATATCGTGATTATAAACGCGATAACTTACATAGAAATGAATTTGGCTGGGGTGATTTTACAAGGTATATCAATACCACAGGACGAAATGATTTTGTCTTATCGAAAGTTAGTTTCGATGCCGAGAATATTTATTTTTATGTACAAACACTGCATCCGATTTCAAATTACAGCGATCCTAACTGGATGCTGCTGTTCATCGACAGCGATCAAAATAGTCAAACCGGCTGGGAAGGTTTTGATTATTTAATAAATGCCGAGGTAATTGATAATTCGAGAACTACCATCAAGACTTTTGCGGATGGACAGGTTTGGCAGGATATAGACGCGGAGATTGCTTACGCTTTAACCGGCAATGAAATGGAAATCAAAATTCCTCGACAGATTTTCGGCCAAAATAACGAAATAGTAGCCTTTGATTTTCATTGGGCTGATAATATTCAAAAACATTTCGATATAATTGAATTTTCCATCAACGGTGACAGCGCACCTGACAGGAGATTGAATTATCGTTTCGACAGTTCACTTAGAGATTTGGCTTGTCAAATGCTGGTACAATCAGATAATAACATCCGAATGGATATCGATGGAAATTGCCTGATAGATATTTTCGATATGGAATTATTTGGCGAGCAGTGGCTTGAAAATTATTCTTTTTATGATTTTGCAGAATTTGCAAGGGATTGGAATAAAGATTTAACTCCCGACCGGATTACAAGTATTATATATGCACAGGATGATTTTGAGACAGGTCAGTTGAATCCCGCAGTGTGGACTTCGAGCGGCAACGCTGTGTGGTCAATTACAACCGATGAAAGTCAGTCAGGACAATATAGTTGCAAATCCGGAGTTATAGAAAATAATCAAATAAGCATATTAGACCTTTCTGTTATAGTCGAAAAAGAATCTGTTCTGAATTTTAATTACAGGATATCAAGCGAATTAAACAAGGACTGGCTGCGATTCTATATCAATAGTTCTGAAAAAGGGGCATGGTCGGGACAAAATCCATGGATGCGGAAAAAATATTATCTTGCTCCGGGACAATACACTTTGAGATGGACATATATAAAAAGCAGCACAGGCAAGGCGAATTCGGACTGTGCGTGGATTGACAATATTTCAGTTTCAGCTTTTAAGTAAAGGAATGAAAATGAATCGAAGAGAATTTGTTTACAAAAGTTTTTTATCGGCTGTTTGCGCGGCAGGTTTGCAAAATTTGAGTTCCTGCAAAGCTGCGGTAAAGGATTCTTCAAAATCAAAAAAAACGAATTTTTTAGTTATTCTGACCGATGATCTTGGCTGGTCGGACGTCAGCTATAACGGCAGCAAGTTTTATGAAACGCCGAATCTTGATAAGTTCGCGGCTGAAAATCTTACCTTTACCAACGCATACTCTCCTGCGCCATTGTGCACAGCATCACGAGCAAGTATTCTTACGGGTAAAAATCCTGCCAGGACGCGAATTACTGCCGCTTCTTTAAAACCATATCCCAAGCCTGACGGGCGTTTCCCTCCTAAAACAAAAACATCGGCACCATGGCAGAAAATGGTTGAACCCACGCCTTACTGGTATATGCTCTCAGAGGAATTAACAATAGCCGAAGTCCTTCGATCACAGGGTTATAAAACTGCCTGCATTGGCAAATGGCACGTCGGGGATGAAGAATACGGGCCGGAAAATCAGGGTTTTGAACATAATTTTGGCGCCAACTGGCAGCCGGGACCGCCTTCATATTTTTATCCGTATCATATCGGAACAATTACGAGCGGTGTACCCGGCGAATATCTGACAGACAGATTGTCTGATGAAGCAAAGAAATTTATGGAAGCAAACAAAAATGAACCATTCTTTCTTTTGCTCAGTCATTATGCAGTTCATACTCCAATACAAGCCAAGGCAGAGGATGTTGAATATTATAAAAAGAAAATCGATCCCAATGACTGCCATAATAATCCAACTTACGCGGGTATGATAAAGAGCATGGATGAAAATGTCGGAGAAGTTCTGGAATATCTCAAGCAAAGCGGCCTTGACGAAAATACCGTTGTGATTTTTATTTCCGACAATGGCGGAGCGACGTATAAGGACAATAATCAGGTTATAACGTGCAATAAACCTTTACGCGGCGGTAAGGCGACTTTATACGAAGGCGGAATAAGAACCCCGATGATTGTAAGATGTCCGGGCAAAACCAAAGCGGAAAAATGCCAAACGCCTGTTACGGGGACAGATATGTTCTCTACGATTTGCGAACTTGCAGGAACGGAAACGCCCAAAGAAGCGGCTGACAGCGTAAGTATTGTTCCTCTTTTAAAGGGCAAAAACATTGCTGATAGACCTTTGTATTTTCATTTCCCGCACTATATTCCGGTATGCGATACTACTCCGTGTTCATCGATACGCCAGGGCGATTACAAACTGATTAAATTTTACGAAGGACATTCGGAACTTTACAATTTGTCTGACGATATCGGAGAAACCAAAAATCTTGCAGAAAAAATGCCGGAAAAGGCATCTCAAATGCAGAAGCAATTGGAAGAATGGATTGAAAGTGTCGAGGCGCAATTACCAATAGCTAATTCGGCTTACGACCCGAAAGCGGAGGCGCCAAAGCAGTGATAAATATAGTAAGATTCATTTTAATATTGTTATTCGCCGGTTTTGCCGGTGCTGCTGAGAATCACAATAGCATTCAACCAGTGCTTGACTACAATGATATGTTCTGGATGTGGTATCCTGAAAACAGTGCGCCGGCAGTAGGAACTTCTCCGGGTACTATTTATATGCGCAGGACGTTTGAAATTAACCGCATATCCGAAATCAGCAGGGCATGGGCGGACATAGCGGTTGATAACAAATGTACTCTATATGTAAATGCAGGCAAATGTGGCTCTGCGAATCAGTGGCAGAAATCGTCTGAGATTTCGATTGCCTCGATGTTGAAGAATGGAAAAAACCAGTTTGCTCTGGAAGTAATCAATACCGGCCCGGGCAAATCGGCAGCGGGTATTATCGGCGGGATAGTTGTCGAGTATAATGACGGTTCGCGGGAAGTATTTAAAATCGATGAAAGCTGGAAATGCCATAATAAAACTGCCGCGGGATGGGAAAAAGAAGATTTTGATGACGGCAATTGGGCTAACGCGATCGCAGTGGCTCAATTCGGATGTGCCAGCAGATGGAGTATCGATTCAATTACAACGCCGATACCTGCCGATTTCCCTGAGTTTATTATTAAGGATAACCAAAAATATAGTGAGCTGCTTCGGAGGCTGTATTACTTCTTTTATGGAAGGAACACCGGCGGCACGCTTTGGGATGGATGGGTAGCCAAATCAAATCTGTGGGCGGGCGGTCCTTCGACACAGCTTGTCAAGAGAAATTGGAACAAGATGCTTTCGAACAGAAAGATTGATGACGAAGGATACATTTCCTGTCATCAGCATGAAGGTCTGGCGCATGTGGATGGATGGCCTTTTCCGCTTTGGACACAGGCACACGGAATCGGATGGCAATTTTCATTTGGAGCACTTCCTTATCGTTCCGAGTTTAATGTTTTTCTTACAACAGATGCAAATGGTTTTATCTGCAAAGGCGCGGATTCAATAAATCTCAATGAATCCGACGGCTGGCAAATCAAATTGCTTGAATCCGCAGCTTCGATAGCAACTCCAAAGTTCGAAGTTGATAGTTTTGTTGCGCCTTTTATATGCCTGGAAGCGGATTTTAGTAAATCAAAAATCAGCAGGGCTTCAATGGAATGGACAACAGATGAAAGTTCTGACTCCTCAGAGGAAAAAATAATTGAATTTGAAATCCCCCCAGCCGCCAAATCAATTATGATTCCCGCATACAAAAATTCGAATTGGAAAGGTAAAATAACAGGCCTGAAATTCAATTTGAAAGGCAGCAGCGAAGATACCATCAAAATAAGAAAGCTCTTCACCGCAGTTGACAGCCGGCACAACATAAATAATGCCAGTTATATTCAGGGCTGCCTCGATTATCTCAACTGGACGGGCGATCAGGTCTTTGCTAAAGAAAACATCACAAAAATGCGAAAGGCTCTTCGATATGCCATCGAGGAATTTGAAGTAAAAAAATATAAATGCGTCAATACTCCATGGCAGGGACACGACGGCAGAAGCGGGATAGCTGTTGCACCGGACGGTTCAGTTAAAACTTTTCCCGGAAGAGGTATTGGAAATAATTACTGGGATTTGCTGCCGTTTGGCGGAAAAGATACAATGGCAACCATTTATTTGTATGATGCTATCAGACGTTTTGCAATTCTAGAAGATTATATCGGCAGAAATCCGCAATTAGACCTTGGTGCGGCCGACAAGGGTTTTGAAGCTGATAAACTTAAAAACCTTGCCGAGGAAATAAAAGAAAACGCGGGAAAATTATTCTGGAATGAAAAAACCGGGCGATTTGTATCTGCGGTTGATATAGATGGAAAGTCTTATGATTATGGCTTTACATTTTTAAATACTGAAGCGGTATATTATGGTTTTGCGTCCAAGCTGCAGGCAGAGCAAATAATCGCCTGGCTTAATGGAAACAGATCGATAGAAGATGATACAAGCACCGGTGAAGATATTTATCATTGGCGATTTGCGCCGAGAGCTACTACAAAAAGAAATCTTGAGTATTATACGTTTGTCTGGCCAGAGCCTCACAAAATTGCCTGGGGCGAGCAAGTGCAGGACGGCGGAGCAGTTCTTGGGTTTTCGTATTTCGATATAATGTCCCGTCTTAAATATCTCGGCCCGGACAATGCTGCGCAAAGACTTGAATCTATTCTCAACTGGTTTGAAGATGTATCATCAGAAGGCGGTTTCCGCGCATACTATTCAAAACCGGGCAGAGGCTCATTGCAGGGAGGCGGAACTGCGGGCGGAATTGGAATAGACCAGGAGTTTGTAGAAAGCGTTCTTTTGACGCAGGCAGTTATCGAAGGGTTTATGGGCTTTTCACCCAAGCTGGATGGTTTTGTCATTAAGCCAGAATTGCCCTCACATTGGCAAGGCTTAAAAGTATCGCAAATAAATTGGCATAATTTAGTTTTCGATTTAACAGCCGATAGTAACACAATTATGATAGATGTGAAACAAGGTGATGCTAAAGAAGTGCAAATCGAACTACAGACAGGCGCTTATAATATAGTCTGCCAATCTGAGAAAGGAATAAACAGCGAAAAGGCCGATGTTAACGAATCGAATTTACTGAAAGTTTCCCTTACAAAAAATACAAAGGTAACAATTAAAAGGATTTCTGCCGATGCAGGAAACAATAATGGATAATGAAATAAAAAATGCTCTTGACGGAGTTATAAATCAGCCATTATCTCCGGCGCAGAAAGTCCCTTTATCTAAAAAAGTAGCTTGGGGATTTGGCGGGCTTGCGGATAACTATATTATGAATTCGCTTCTGATGCTCGCATTGCCTATTTACAACATTGCTCTTGGAATGGACCCGATTAAACTTGGAATTGCGTTATTTATACCTCGTTTGCTCGATGCATTGACAGACCCATTGATGGGCCATATTTCGGATAACACTGTCAGTCGTTGGGGCAGAAGAAAACCATATATAATAATCGGCATAACACTCTGTGCGTTGATATTGCCTTTATTATGGACGTCGCCTTTTAAGAGCCAGTCAGGAATGTTCTGGTATTTTATGTTTATGGCAATCGTGTATTTGAGCGTTTATACCGTTTTCGTAGTGCCATATACAGCACTTGGTTATGAACTTACTTCTGACTACGATGAGAAGACGCGTACTCTTGCCTGGCGAATGTATATTGGGTTAGCAGGTTCGTTATCTGTTCCATGGCTGTATAAACTTTGCCTGCTGCCTATTTTCGGCGGGGATGCTGTGAAAGGAGCGTTCTGGGTAAGTGTCGGGACAGCATTTATTATTTTAGGTTCAGGTCTTGCTCCGGCTTTTTTCTGCAAAGAACAATATTATGAACGAACTCAGAAGATTGGCATTTTAAAATCAATTTTCTGGACGCTGCATAATAAACCTTTCGCGATATTAATAATCACATACATAATTATTATCGGGGGCCTGTTTTCAAGCGGCGTTCTCGGATTGTATATCAATATTTATCACGTATGCGGAGGCGATAAAAGTTTTGCTGCGACTCTTTCAGGTTTAACGGGTTCAATAATGGGAATCACTTCCTATGCAAGTTTGCCATTGATTACTTATATATCCGTCCGTACCGGAAAACGTGAGGCAATGATAATGGGACTTATCCTTGCGATAATCGGTTACGGCAGTTTATGGTTTACTCTTACGCCAAAATTCCCGTATCTTCAGCTTGTTTCAGCATTCGTTATAGGGTTAGGCTTACAGGGCTGCTGGCTTATGATTAGCTCGATGGTCGGGGACATCTGCGACGAAGATGAGCTTAAAACAGGCATGAGACGCGAAGGGGTTTATAGTGCCGTTACAGGTTTTGCAATGAAAATTGCTCTTTCGTTAACGTCTCTGCTGGGCGGAATTCTTTTGAAAATATCAGGATATGAATCCAAAATTGCTGAAGCTACGGGAACTGTCGAACCAAATGTAATGCTGATGCTTAGAGTACTCTTTATCGCGGTTCAATGCCTTGCACTTGCAATAGCTATTGTGATGTTTCTTTTTTATCCGATTTCAAGGGCTCGCGCGCATCAGACTCGAATGCTTCTCGAAAACAGAAAAAATAATTTTAATATTAACATAGATAATTGAGGTTTTGCTTCTTATGAATCAACAGATGAATATAGATCCAAGAATACGCCGCTTTTTAATGCCTTCAAGAATTGTTTGGCAATCGGGTGTGGAACAAAGTGAAAACTTGCTGAAGGATGGAAAAGAATTCTGTGTTTTCAGGAAAAAAGTTTCTTCAGGAACTTGTCCGGCGGTTTTGCTTGATTTCGGATTTGAACTAAACGGAGGGATAAGCATTGAAACCGGCATTGATGCCCGGGATTGGTTTCATAAAATCAGGATAAGATTCGGAGAATCAGTCAGCGAAGCAATGGGTCAGCCGAATAATGACCATTCGATTCACGATACAGAGCTTACGATTTCTGCGCTCGGAAAGCATGAATTCGGCTGCACCGGGTTCCGTTTTGTCAGAATTGATCTTTTGAGTGAAACAAAACTTCATGTACATAATATAAAGGCTGTCGCACTTGAACGGCCGCTTGAGTACAAGGGGCGTTTTGAATGTTCAGATGATATGCTAAATCGAATTTGGAAGACCGGAGCACGAACTGTTCATCTTTGCTGCCAGGATTATCTTCTGGATGGAATCAAGCGTGACAGGCTTGTCTGGGTTGGTGATATTCATCCCCAATTAGCTGTGATTGCATTTGTATTTGGTCGCCAGGACATTGTAACTGAAAGTCTCGATTATATTTACAACAGGACAGTGCCTGATATATGGATGAACGGAATCGGCAGTTACAATCTCTGGTGGCTGATATCTTTGTATAACTGGTACTGGCTTATCGGTGATTTAAAAATCCTTACAAACAGAGTTTCTTCAGTTAAAATTGTTTTTGATGGTATCTCGAATTTTATAGATAAAAACGGAAAAGAAAATACCGGGGGAATGAGATTTATTGATTGGGCTCTTGGTATTAAAAATGAACATGAACTGGGTTGCGGACTGCAAAGTCTGACAGTTTGGGCAGTGAGATGCTCGAAGCAGATATTTGAAGCAGCAGGAGAATATGAGTACGCAAAAAAAGCTGACAACCTTCTAAAACTTACTTCACAGGCAGAATGTAATCCGAAAAGCAAACAAGCGGCAGCGCTAAAGGTTCTGGCAGGCACAGCGGATAGTATTTCAATAAATAATGAAATACTTTCGGCAGAACCGGCGAAAGGCTTATCTACATGGTTCGGATATTATGTTTTGCAGGCACGGGCACAAGCGGATGATTTCGCGGGGTGTATTGATTTGATTCGAAATTATTGGGGCGGAATGCTTAAACTTGGCGCTACAACTTTTTGGGAGCATTTCGATTTGGATTGGCTTAAAAATGGCGGCCGAATAGATGAGGCCGTGCAAGCAGATAAAATCGATGTCCATTTGAATTATGGCGATCATTGTTATAAAGGTTTAAGGCATAGTCTCTGCCACGGATGGGCGGCAGGACCTACAGCATGGCTCCCCAGACATGTTCTCGGTATAGAACCTTTAAAGCCGGGATATGCGGAAATTCAAATTAAGCCCTGGCTCGGCGGTTTAGAGTGGGCAAAGGGAAATATCCCCACAGAATTTGGAAATATAGAAGTAGAACACTTCAAAAATGAAAAAGGTCATATTGTAACTAATGTGAAAACTCCTGATGAAATAAAGGTAATAGAAAATGGAAAAAGAAAAAATGAATTCAAAAGCAAGATTCCTTACAGCACTATCACACCAAAAGCCAGACAGAGCACCCTTCAATTTCTGGATGGATAGAAGAATGATGTCCGATTATGAAAATAAAATCGGACACAGGCATTGGCGCGTGACGGGATTTGGAGCGGATGTGATTGAAACCTTCGCGATACTCGAATTTCCTCATGGAAAGATGGTCGATAAGGACGGCACTCAATGGCTGGAAGAAATATACTTGAAGGATTGGAATGATGTTCAATATATTCCGCTGCCCGATGCTTCTGACGAAAAGGTTTATGAACTGATTCGACAGGATATAAAAGAATTTCCTGACACGGCAGTGATATTGGATATGCCGACAGCCTGGGGCTACATTGCGAATATGCGGTCGTATGAACATATCTATATGGATATGCTTGACCACCGTGATGAGTTTAAAATTCTCTGCCGCAGAATCAGTGATGTACTTAATAAAACTGTTGAAATCGCATGTAAAAGCGGCATAACAGCGTTATATCTTATGGAAGATTTGGCCACTACTAAGGGGCTATCGATGTCGCCTGCTATGATAAAGGAATTCTGTCTTGATTTCGCCAAGGAACAGGCTGATATAGCTAAATCTTTCGGCAAGCCCGTACTGTTCCATTGTTGCGGAAAAGCAATTGATTTGATACCACATCTTGAGTATGTTGGAGTCGATGCGATAAATCCGCTTCAGCCTCATTTGAACGATCTTGCGGAATTTAAAAGTAAATTTGGAAAAAGATTTGCGCTTTACGGTGGTCTTGATAACAGTTTTACTATCGCCAAAGGAACGCCTCAGAAGGTACGCGAACATGTGCTGGATGTATTTGAAAAAGTCGGCGATTGTGATGGCGCTTTGGTTTTTTCAAGTCACGATATAAGCGTTGATACGCCTGCGGAAAATATAGATATGATGATAAAAACAATGCAGCAGGAATGCTTTTATTGATGGAACCCAGTGAACTGATTAAAAAATGGCAAGACCCCGATCCGATATATCGGCCTGCACCATTCTGGTCATGGAACGGTCAACTCGAACCGGATCGCCTCATCAGGCAAATAGATAAAATGCACAAGGCTGGTTTTGGCGGTTTCTTTATGCACAGCAGATACGGGCTTAAAACCGAATACCTCAGCCCCGAATGGTTTGAATGTATTAGTGCCTGTATTGAAAAAGCCCGTTCCCTTGGAATGAAAGCTTATTTGTATGATGAGGATCGATGGCCTTCAGGAGGCGCCGGCGGAAACATTACCAGAGATAATCCTAAATTAAGGCTTAATTATTTAACTGCTGTAAAAAAAGATTCCGGTGAGTATGATTTTGTAATTAAACAGGTTAAGCCCAGTCCTTGGGAAAATGACGGTACATATATTGATACGATGAACAAGGCCGCTGTCGCTGAATTTATTAAATCAACTTATGATGAATATCACAAAAGATATTCAGCGTTTTTCGGGAATGTTACTCCTGCAATATTCACTGACGAACCTCATTATGGTTTTGTTTGGCATAAATGCGATGAGGCTGGTCATTACGTACCATGGACACCTGCATTGCCAAAGGAATTCCGACGCAGATGCGGATATGATTTTTTACCGCATCTTAAAGAAATTGTTTTGCCCGCTGATAATTTTTGCAAAGCCAAATACGATTATTTTAAAACCATTACAGAGTTGTTTGCCGAAAATTTCAGTAAGCAAATAGGTGATTGGTGCTTGCAGCATAACATCAATTTGACCGGTCATTATTTATATGAGCAATCACTTTGGTCTCAAACAAAAGCTGTCGGAGCTTGTATGCCGCACTACCAATATATGCAGTGGCCCGGCGTCGATATTCTTACAGACCAAAATAATGAACTTGCAACGGTAAAGCAGTGCAGTTCTGTTGCGGCCCAATTTGGAAAAGAACGTGTTCTTAGTGAACTTTACGGCTGCACAGGCTGGGACTGGCCGCTTGAAGGCCACAAGTATATGGCCGATTGGCAAATAGCGGCAGGTGTGAATTTCCTTTGCCCGCATTTGACTCATTATAGTCTCGCAGGAGGGGCAAAACGCGATTATCCAGCAAGCATAATTGACCACAGCCCTTGGTGGAAATATTATAAAACGGTTACGGATTACCAGAGCCGGCTTTGTTTTATTCTTTCGCAGGGTAAAGCCTTACGCGATGTGTTGGTGATACACCCGATTGAAAGTGCGTGGGGAGTATTTTCACAGGAAGAAAAAAACATTTCGATAAAACAGCTTCAAGACGAACTTGATTCTGCAATATTTGCTTTATCTGAAAACCATTATGATTGGGATTTTGGAGATGAGTTATTGATCGCAAAATATAGCCGGATTGACGGGGATAAGTTTATTGTCGGCCAAATGAATTATAAACTTGTCATTTTGCCGGATATGCTGACGATCAGAGCTGGTACATTGAAAATGCTGATGGAATTTGCAGCAAATGGTGGGAAAATTATTTTTACCGGCAGAATACCCAAATTCGTCGATGGAAACACTTCGAATCAAATTGATGAATTGAAAAACATTGCTTTAATCTGTGAAAGTATAAATCTAATCTCTACGCTGGAATCCTGTCTTGATCGCATTGTGAGTATAACAGAAGACAGAAAGGAACTCGACTGTATCTGGTACAATTTAAGACGATGTGATAATTACAATATTTTATTCATACAGTCGCACGACAGGAAAAAATCTCACCGGGTGAATATCACAGTTAAAAATTGTAAAAAGCCGGTTGTTCTTTGGGATTCTTTAAGCGGAAAACATTTCCAAATTGAAACTGATTCTGCAGAGAATAATGTTTGCTGTTTTGAATTACAGATCAAACCAAGCGGTTCTGCTTTATTTACGTTCGGAATGGAAGTTGAAAGCGAAAAATATAATTGCGATAATTATATACTGCGCGATAGCTATGAAATTGCGGGTCCATTTGAGTTTAGACTTACAGAATTGAATTCTATACCTTTGGACTATTGCAGGTATAAATTTGCAGACCAGCAATGGTCTGAACTGATGCCGACTTTGATGGCTGATAAACAAGTACGTGGGAAATTTAATCTTAAACCGAGAATTGGATTTGATCAGCAGCCGTGGTATTTAGCCAAAAGCGGTGTATTGGATAAACAAAGCAGAGGCAGAATGATAATCAAGTACGAGTTTGAAGCAGCGAAAAAGCCTACCCAATGTAAACTTGTTATTGAAAACCCCGGGGATTTCGAAATTAATGTTAATGGCAGCAAAGTTAATGAAGTATGCGGATGGTGGATTGATGAAGATTTTAAAACCTTGAATATAAAAGATGTTCTTGTCCAGGGTAGAAATGAAGTTATGCTGGAGTTTGATTATCTCGCAGATATCGATTTGGAAGATTTGTATATTGTTGGTGATTTTGGAACTGATCGCATTGACTCGCAAAAACCTTATGCACCAGGAAATATCCAAATAACCAAAATTCCTGAACAGCTAACAGAAGGAAATTGGGTTGGACAGGGGCTTGATTTTTATTCAGGGAGTATTTGCTATAAATTACAGGTTGCAAAACCGTTACAGAACCAAAGACTGAAATTAAAGTTAGGAAAAATTGAGTGTACTACATGTGCGATATTAGTTAATGGACAAACATTTATTTTGCCGTGGGCTCCATTTGAGGCTGACATCACAGATGCACTTAAAACTGGTATAAACAATGTTGAAATAGATTTAATTGGTGACCGCAAGAATATATTAGGGCCGCTGCATGTGCCAAGAGAGAAATGGGTCGGTCCTGACCAGTTCAGTCCTGATAATCCTAACTGGCAGCATGACTATATTTTAAATCAAAATGGTTTGCTGGAACCAGTGATAATAGAGATATTTGAAAATAAAAGGCAATGATATGAATCCACGTGAAAGAGTTCTTGCAATTTTGAATGGTGAAAAACCTGACCGTATTCCAGTTGACCTTTGGTACACTGGTGAAATCGCAGACGACTTGAAAAAGCATTTTCATGTCAACAGTGATCTTGAACTATATAAGTCGATGCAGCTTGATAAGATAGTATGGGTTATGGCAGGCTATGATTTTAAATCAACAGATACGAACAGAACGGTTTGGGGGGTCCCGCTCAAACGAATTACTTCGGGCAAGGCTGTATACGATGAATTCGGGGAACCTCCTTTGAAGAATTATAATATTGATTCTTTGGATGAATATCCTTTTTGGCCAAAAGCTGAAAATTACGATTATGATAAAGCTCGGCAGTGGGCACAACAGGCATATCCAAATTATGTAACTATTGGTCCTTGGATTTCGTTTTTTGAAGTATATTGCCAGATGCGCGGTTTGCAGCAGGGGCTTATGGATTTAGTTCTTGAGCCTGATTTGGCGAATTCAATACTCGACAGAATCGAAGAGTGTCAAACGAGGATGCTCGAAACATTTCTGAAAGCTCTCGGCGATTCGATAGATATTGTTTTTGTTAGTGACGATATGGGAACGCAGGAAAATCTGCTGATTTCGCCAGATATATGGGAGAAGTTTTTTAAAGCTCGGCTGGCAAGATGGTGCGATCTGATTCACAGTTACGGCAAAAAAGTTTTTTATCATTCTGATGGCGCTGTTGAACCTCTTATTTCAGGTTTGATTGATTGCGGGATAGATATTTTAAATCCCATACAGCGTATTTGCAAAGGAATGGACACAAAACTGCTTAAGTCCAAATACGGTGACAAAATAGTTTTTCACGGCGCGGTCGAAAATCAATCAATTTTACCTTTCGGCAGTCCTGAAGACGTTGCAAAAGAAACTAAATATTGTCTGGACACACTCGCCAGTGACGGCAGAGGTTATATTGCATGCAGTTGCCACAATATCCAGGCAGGTACACCGGTGGAAAATATTATAGCTTTAGCAAAGGCTGTGTGTTACTACAACCGTTCTACAACCAAAAGCCTTAATAGCTGCTAAATTTACAAAATTGCTGTTTCATTAAGTCATTATAAATGAATGGGTTATAAAATTCTTAAAAATGTCTAACATTTTATATAGCTGTTGTACTTTGCCAGAGCTATCGCTAAAAGGTGAGGAAAAAAGCGGCCGATTAATCGGCCGCGTAAGAAGAACCAGCCGGTAACTGGATGGCTGACTTAATCAGGTGATTATTAAAAAACCGAAGTTTATTGTGATGGGAACAGGAATGTTTTCTTTTCTTTTTTATCGACCCCAAAGCTTAATTCCGTCTTTTTGAGCATTGGACTGAAATTGTTGCCTTCTTCATCACTTGAAAGCCAGATTTGAAAATCGCCTTGATTCAGGTTTTCTACTTCAGACAGGATTTTCCTGAATTGTGAAACCGTCATTATATCTTCATTTTTAATTTTAAACATTTTAGTTGCCTCCATTTGGGACATTCATTTCCATAGCCAGTAAATTAACCTGAACATCTGGTTCAACAGGCAGCAACCGCAGATATTTAGTGAATTGTGCAAGCATAAAACCTGCTGCGATATTTGCACAGTAAATTGTTGTTTTCGCTGTACAAGGGCCGGCATAAGCCTGCTCTGCTGCAAAAAGAGTCTGAGGGTAATATTTCCGGCTTTTCTCATCATAGGCGGTTATTACACGCAATACTTCAGCGCTCATTCGCCCGTCACAAAGAAACGATACTTTATCCTTCAATGCATCCCAGATAATTTTTCTTGTCTCTATTGAATCGACACAGACAAAAACGTAATTGCCGACAGTAGTTGACCTTTTGAATCGATCCAATACAACTTCAATAACTAATTCAGGATTCATCTGCCTGCAGAATTCCGCTGTTGCATCTACTTTTGGTTTATGCAAATCTTTTGCCAGATACCCTTGACTTGCCAGATTGCTGATCTCAACATAATCAAAATCTATAATCTGAAGATGCGGCACTCCTATAGCAGTCAGCTGTAATGAAACTTGTCTTCCAATAGCGCCAACTCCTATTACAGTTGCCTTACAATCAAGAATTCTTTGGCGAGGCACAATATCAGCTTGTCTTGAAAATCTATCATCCATAAAGCACCTCATCCTCCTGCTCCCAGAAATCGCTTCTGACAGCAAGTTCATCAATAAATAATTGGCGTTCCACCGGATCCATCTTATCTACCTCAGCGATTAAATCATCGCTTGTAAGCAATGAAAAACTGCCAGAACTTTTCAATGGTGGTAAATCAGCAAGTGGTTTGTCGTTCAGGATAAGTTTTTCTGATTTATCTTTTAAAATCTCGTCAACGAAGACATTTGCTTTATACTGCTGTATCCATAAATCTGTATCACTGCCGGCAAATTCACAGTCGTAATCAACATAGACAGGAATCTTCACTTCACCACCGGGGCCGGTATTAAATCTTAATCTTGCATAGATGTTTCCATCTTGGGCAATTATTGCCATCACTGCCCAATCGCTGGATCCGAATACTCTCTCAAAAGTCCGTTCGTCCGTAAGACTTGGTTCCGGAGATGCGCCGGGATGCGTATGTATCCAATGGCGTGCAAATTCATGTGGTTTTCGTCCTGCTGCAACCTGGTCTTCAAAAAATCCTGATATAGCTTCATCATCAAATGAAACTGAAATCGAAGTTACCTTCTGTTTAACTAAAGCAAAATCTGTAACAAACAATAAATCATCAGGTTTTGTTATTCCAAAGCCGCCGACTTCATTATGTGTCATATCACGCATAAATAATAGTTTTGCCCATGCTGTAGGACTAAACCTCAGCATCGGCTTTTTCTGAATGCAGTTCTTCATTTTCGTTTTCCTTTCGTTCTAATTCACAATTTTTGCATAAGCCTTCTTCGTTTAAACAATTCTTACAATACTTTTCTTCACAATCAACACAGGTATTCATACAATCTACGCATACAGGTTCGTGGCATTCCTGACATTCAGAAGAGCAGCCGAGGCAGACTGTTGTTTCGCATACTCTGCAATAGGTGCTGCATTGTGGACAAAATTCGCGATCGCATTTTTCGCAGTAATAGCATTCATCCTGTGATATTGTATCGCCGCAGTCATAACATCCTCTGCCCTCCCAGTCCTCCAGCGAAATATAAGCGCTATCAGGGTTGTAAGTTCGCAGGATGCTTATAATTAACATGAAGAAATCATTGAATCTTCCCTGTTCTAATGCAGCTCTAATTGCGACATGACCGTCACCTTCGCAGAGTCTTTCTCCGCTTACATGGGGATGAGTAACTTCGCTGTTATTGCCGGCAGGGTTTGATTCAATTGCTATTACTCTATAAGGAGAATCTTCATAGAGCTTTGCTAATTGATTAATGAAAAGCCTTATTTCAAATGGCCCAAGTGAAGTATCATCAAGTACGATATCTTCTGTCATTACAGAAATTGTTTTTTCCTTGAAGTTGATATTGAGTTTTCCGAATTCCTGCTCTATTTGTAAAAGTTCCTTGAAGATATCGATCAAATTAGGCGTCACTGCTTCATCTGAATTAATCAATTCTTTGAATCTCTGCAAGTGTTGTGAAAAATCATTGAGATTTCGTTCTATCCTTGATCTGATGGATTCAGCGCCAATCAGCCAGTTCTTTTCAACTGCAGTGTCAAAAAGATGTTTATCCTTTATTGTTTCAAGGCATTTTTCATTGAACTCATCCATCACAGTTTGAATCTGCTTTAACCTTGAGCCGTTAAGCTTTTTTAAGCTATCTAAAAGCAGATTTGACAGCCTTATAAGTTTTCTTTGTTTTTTTCGTTTTTTCATAAACATTTCCTTTGCAAAAAAGACCTCTGCCTAAAATTAAAAATAAGCAGAGGTCTGATTGATTATTTTGCAGTTATGCAATCTGTTCTAACACCGCAGATCGCGCGCCGTCGATTTTTGTGGGCGTTATCGTAACTCGGTCGCCGTCTTGAAGCACATAATCTTTTGAAACAGGCATGCGGTTTACACGGATAAGATTGTCTTCTTCATTTTGCCCTGACATCTTTATCTTGAAGAACTGCTCGATAGTTGTGCCCTCAGCAATGTCCAGATGATTGGCGAACCCGCCGCCGCTGTTATTAATAAAAAGTATTTGCATTTTAATTTTCCCTTCAAAAATGTTTTATAATTCTTTTCAGTTAAACTCAACACTAAAAACTCATAACTCAAAACTATTTTTGGGTGGACTGCGTGCGCAGTATTTTCCATTTATCATAAGAAATTCCTTTGTGTTTGATTAAAAAGATTTGTATTTACGATTTGCTTGTTATCACTTCATAGCTTTTTTGATTAATGCTTCCTTCAAGAGCAAGCAAGACAGATTCAATGTCTTTTCTTGCCTGTTCCATTACGAGGATTGCTCCTGTTATCTTACCATCACCGCCTTCAACGATTTCAGTTACGATAAATTTAAACAGGCCATCTCCGAAATTTTCATTGGTTACCTTTGCAAGTAAAACCTGAAGATTACAGCAATCTTTATCAGGTTCGATAGGCAGCAAGTCTGAGTGTGGATAAGCATTATATATCACGCGAGCGATATTTAACTTCTCTTTTGTTTTAGGCATAACTTTCCTTTCACTTTTTAAAAAACGCTAATCATTATTTAACCGGCCGGTTTCTTTGGCGTTTTCCAGATTGATTATCTGCGGGTCTTCACTGTTAATGTCATCAAATACTATGAGCCGAAGTCTGCCTTGCCAGATTTCAATGCCGATAGACCAACCTTCTCCATCAGCAGCACATTTCTCACCGAAACCATCCGGCTGTATCCAAATCTGACCGCCTTCTGACAAGATTTTAACTTTTATCTGAGCAGATGGCAGAGAATCGGCACATTGTTCTTTCAGCGTATATTCAGTTATTCTTTTTTCAGTTTGTTTCATAACATCCTTTCTTTAATCCAAACCAATATCCACAATATATTGAAGGAGTTTTGATAAATCATATTCTTCAAAAAATACTTCAGCATCCGGATTTTGAATCGTGCCATCAAACCAGTTTTTTACGGGCAATGTCGGCAAAGAAACTTTCAGGTCATTGGCTTCAATAACCATCCTTCGCATTTTTTTGCAGATTGAACTTTGACGTTTTACTTTCTCAAATATTTCATCACACATATTTGCCTCCAATCATAGAATCATCTTGAATTGTTGATACTGATGTTCAGGAGGGGGGCTTATTAAATTCCCGTTTTCATCTTCATAATCAACCTGACTGCCGGCGATAAATGCTTGCCCTGTACATACAAACTTGCCGGCAGGATTCTTTTTGAACTCCTGACAAACGAACCCTGTGGTAATCTTGATAAACTTATTCATAATATTTTTCCTTCATTTTCTTTTTGCTAAATCAATTGTTACAATCCTTCCTTTACAATCCATCACCTGCAAAACAGGCGGCATTGAATCGAGGTCTGTCATTATCTGATGTGTAAGCTTTGCGGCATTTTTCGCATTTGAGGCATTGACATCAATAACATAAATAACTCTAAAATTCGGCTTATTGCCTTTTTCTTTTGGTGGTGGCTGTATCCGTAAATATTTTCTGCTCATTTCTTCACCTCATTGAATAATTCAGGTGCGATTTCTTCGAGAGTTTTTGGCTTAAAGTACAAATCACGTTCTATTGGCAAGCCGAGAGAGCCTCTGACGGATTCCAGTTCCTTCAGACTGAAATAGCCAAGTTCTTTCTCGAAGCCCTCAACAAGACCGAAGAAAGTATCTTCACCATCAAACTCAGTTGCGTACCATGTCCAATTTGAATCTGGTGTGAAGAATTTGGCATGCACAACTGTTTTGCCGCCTTTATCTTCCTGGGCATAAAGCGGAGGCAGTTTTTTTCTGATTTCTTTTGTTAATAGTTTCATTTTTTGCCTTTCTTTGAAAAGATTTGTTGAACAAAAAAGCATCCGATGGATGCTTTTGACAATTGATACCGAATTTATTCTAATCAGAATCAGCAGGGCGATTTACTCTCTGCCTTCGGCCATCCTTGAAAACAATCTCAAGACTCTCATCTGAAAATATGGTTATCTTCTGCCATTTTTCATAAAGCGGGGAAAGCTTGCGTATAAGTTGTTGCCTGACAGTTTCATAAGGGCCAATAAGCTCATTCCAGAATTCATCCAGCTCTTTTTCAAAGTCGTAAAGCTGTGTATCGTAGCTGTCGCCTTCATCGCTGTAACCGCCAAAATGAAACCATATACTTTCAGATGAGATATGTTTTCTTGCATCTTTTGTTACACATATAGTATGTTCATACCACTTGCTTTTGTCTTGTGATTCATCGAAAACTGCCATATCGACATTTGAGCTGAATGTTTGTCCATTGGATGCCTGAACCGTTATTGTCAGTTTATCAAAACAGACAATTTCGCCGCAGTACATTGAATGCCGGAGCTTTTCATTTTCCTTTATAACTTCAACTTTTGTTACCTTTGGCAGTTTTGTCCAGCTATAACCCATATAACCATCATCGATAGTCACAGGTATAAAGGATTTATCTTTAAATTCTCCAAGTGCTGCCAACAGATGCGCATTTGTTTCCGCTGTATCATCGTTACAATCTGCATTGCAGCATAAATAACCATTTGTAACTTTAAAATTCTTCGGGATAGCTATCTCTACAGGTTCGGTCGAATCGCCGCTTAGAAGGCCGACTCTAAACTGAGGCTGGGCTTCCTGTAATTCAATACCGAGTTTTTTGGCGCGAAGGTAGTCTTCATAGTAGAGGGTATGACTTTTCTGACGCTGAAAATATCTATAATATTCAACCTCAATGGCAGCCATTAATTGTTTATAAGCTTGATTTTCTACCAGCCTTGTTCTTGCAGGAAGCATAAGTCTGATATCCGTCTGGTCTGTAATATCCACCAGTATTGACAAACTTTGCCTGCTTTTATTCGGAAAATCATCTATCTGTATAACCTGCCCATGAAAATTCACAAGCACTCTGTCGTAATACACTGGTGATGTCCATAGACTGTGATATTTGGATATATCCTTCGTCACCTCAATCCTGCAGCCGGGTTTATCATAATATACGGCACTATTGCTGCAAAATGGCATTGAATGGCAGTATTTACCATCAACAATTACCCTGATTCCCGCAAATATGGCGTGCTTTTCAACAATGTCCATATCCCATGGCTTTTCATCATTAAATTCAAGTATCGTTCCTTTGATATAATTTTCAGATTTTGTGACAGTAACGGGTGTGCCGGTCCAGCTGTGCTTGCTAATGATAAGTTTTGAGTTTTCCGAGATAATAGTTACCTGTCTTGGCGCAAGACAGAATAATCCTACACCGGCAGGATCCTCACCAGCTTCTAATTTTTCATCCCAGCCGCTGCCACCTAAATCCAGCAGTTTATGAAAATCCTGAATACCAGAGCCATTATCTTTGACCTTTACAAGATTATTTTTGTTTGTGATTCTGACTTCCGTCGCTCCGGCCCTTCGGGCATTTTGCAGAATTTCTATTACTCTGCCATCAATACTGCCCGTGAAAAGGCGAGAGGCTTTTGTCAACAGCCTTGGATTAACTTTAGCAGATATAATTTGTTCATTCATAATAACCTTTCTTTTTAAAATAATATTTGATTAAGAATTGAATTTTCCAATGTTCAATGATTGTCAATTTTAACAATGCGTATTCGCTCGTAATCTTTTGATAATCCGGCGACACCTTCGAGTGCCTTATCAACATTTTCGTGTTCAAGTAATTTAAAGAGGATCCGCAGCTTGCTTTCTATTGCCCTGGAAAGCTTTTTGAGGAAATAATCAAAGTCTGTAAGGTTTCCATCGAATCGCAATGGTGTTTCATCCCTGTCAATAGTTGCTATTTCAAGAAGCAGATTGCCAATGTAAAAGTTCATCTCCTTATTGTGGATTTTTAAGCAGAATATAGTGTCAAGCCCTTTCCCTTTTTGCTCGGCAGCAATATCAACGATGGCAAATGTTCCTTCCAGTATTTTGCATACAAGGGGTGTAACGAAGATAAGAAATTGAGATATTTGGATACTGTCAGTTCGTTCGTGCATAAAATGTCCTTTCAAAAATAAATAATTATTAAATTGGTCTATTAAAGATTTTTGGATAGTGTTTATTGTGAGGTGTAGTTATTGCCAGTATTGTCAGATGAGTCTTTTTTGGTAGTGAGGTATTCGTATGCCTGTTGCAGGGCGAGAATTGCCTTTGGAATGTCATTAATAGATAAGCTGTTGGTGCCTTTCCACTGGCCGGTTTTGTTGTCTTTGTACCTTACTTCTAACGCGACTTTTGGCAATGTGAGAGATTTACCATTACTGATTATGATGTTTTTAAAAACAGAGGCTCTTACCGCTCCTGCCTTGAAGGTGATTTCTGGTTTTGACATTTTCCGCAAATTCCATATCGATTGGAATTAACCAATCAGTACGATTGTACTAATAGATAGTAGTTTAAAATCTTTTCTGTGATGCAGGATATATTAAGGCCGAATGAAGGCGTTTATAAAACGCGATTGAGAAGCGTTTTTACAAACAACGCTTGATATGAGGCCGAGATATTTTAGCTGCATCAAAGAGAAAATGCCGCCAATGCAGAAGCATTGTGAGCAAGAGATGAAAACAGATATGATGAAAAGGATGCATAGAAATTTTTATCGGTGGCTATTGAAAAAAAAGCTGGCAACAGCTAAGAAAATATTTTGCTTTTTTTAGCCTTTTAAGGTATTTCGCCTTGTTACGCCCGGTAAAGGCCAAATTTAAAGACTTGTAGATTTTTGAATTTCAAAGCAGTATGGTTTTCCGGAAAAGCCTATTTTAAAGTTAGAGCTTATGGAATTCGATTTCTTTGAATTTCTAAATCAGTTTGTCTTATGCCTATATAATACTTTGAAGTTTATAAATTTTTGCATTATAAAATTTTATTATCATCGGTTGTTATAATGGCGATTCCAATCACAATCATCACAAACTTGTCATCATGTAGATAAAAATCGCTCTATCGCCGACATCGCCAATATCTCCAGCATCGTAAATAAAGATCTCTGCAATACATGGTTTCCTCAAGAGAATATTTAACTCCTTCAATGGCTTGTTGGCAGAGCTTTTAATGCAATTTGTTTTTCGATAAATGATTTGGAAATTGTATTTACTTTTTCGTTTATGACATTGTGAGTTTCACTTAAGACAGTTGAATTTCCGAAATGATTCTGTCCTCACCAAACAATTCAAGGATGGCTGGTTGTAAATTAGAACCAGCAGCAAAAACTCTTCTGAAAATAAGATGTAGGACAAAATGGCGAGAATGATAAGTTTCCCTTCTGACATAATTATCTCTTTTTTCTTCATTGAAACAGCAAAATATAGGATTATGGAAATTCAAAAAAACTTCAATGACATGCGCGAAACCCCTCGCTATAGCCCATATAGCTTTCGCTACCCGTACTCGTGCTTGAGATTTTACAGTTGCCAACACTTCCGCTCCATAGGCCACCATGAATTATACGAACATTATCACTGTATATTGACGATGTCCACTCTTCGACATTACCTGCCATGTCGCATATTCCGTAGCCGTAAGTTCCAAATTCACCAATAATAGTTGTACCATCAGGATGGCTTGAATCCCGATAATTAGCCATACTGTTATTTATCGCAGCACCGCAACCATAGATGAAACTGCCATCATAGTCCGCCACTGCTTTCCACTCTTCATGCGTAGGCAGTCGCCAACCATAATAATTGCAGAACGCCGTTGCACCATACCAACTAACGTATGTTACCGGATGATTACCAAAGCCGTTATCAACAGTAAATGATTCATCAATAAAATGAATTCTTGCAGCTCCACCATTAATCGCTCCATTCCAATGTATGCCTGTACCTGCGAGATCATAATATGGTTCAGAATAACTGATATCATCAATTGCATAAACCAAATTATTGTAAACTGTTATCTGATTAGCACCTTTGGCATCGTTAAGAAATTGACAATATTGAGCATTAGTCGTTTCATATTTACTCATATAACCGGTAAATCCTTCTTGACCTGAAACACCGGGATCGTCTATATAAATCCACACTATATCATTTTCGTCATTGTCGGCAATGCCCCAAAGTTCAACATCATCAATATTCCAACCCGAATATGCATAAGCTCCGAGGATTCCAACTTCATAACTCCACCGTATATAAACTGTTGGTTGATTATCTGCTACTGCACTAATATCATATTCCTTCTTGTGCCAAACATTTTCAATAATTTCTCCTGTAATTTCCCATACGGTCTGCCAGGTTGTTCCATTATTTGAAACTTCAATCGCACCTCTAACATAAGGTGGATAATCCGTATTTAGCCATCTTGCAAATTTGAGATGAACATTGCTGTATCCTGTACAATTAATAGCACTGGTCGTTAAGAAGAATGGCCCATCAACGTCTATGCTATAATCTCCAGTCAAATTCACACCATAAACATTATTGCCGGTATACCCACTGCTTGGATCTGAATAACCATACGATTCTCCGCCTTGGCTTAATGGCAGACCATATTGCCACTGTCCTTCCGTCGTCCAACTTGGATTTGAATCAAGTAGCTGGCTATAAAACATCTCCAGTTCAGGCAGAGCCGGTACATAACCTACTAACCAATTCTCAGCAAAAATTACAAAGTCAAGGAAATTGACATTCAAATCTCCATTTAAATCTGCTTCTAACATGAGTTCAGGGTCTGACATAGGATATCCAGGGTCGTTACTTAATAACCATTCATTTGCCAGAATTCCAAAGTCAATCATATCTACATCGCAATCGTTATCGAAGTCTCCCTCCGTATCATAACATTCATTGCCCTCGAAGATACGGATGTAACCACCAGAAGATACAATGATTTCATTTTTGCCATTTTGATCAAGATCAGAAACAATTGCTTGGCCAAAACCTTCTGAAATATTCATTGACCATAGAAGATTAAGTTCATTATCAAGCACATACAAAGCATTATCTGTTCCTTCTGTAGGTGTCCCTTTAATTGCAACTTCAAGCTTACCATCGCCATTTAAGTCATTTATGAATAAAACATCCAGACCGCTATCCGCAACGGAGAATTCATATTTAACTGGTAATCCTGATATCGGATTTAATGCAATAATTGAACCAGTCTGAGTTGTTCCATCTTTTTTATTTACGAGGATTTCAGGAATGCCATCTTCATCAAGATCTGCAAATCCGCCAAGTGTTACCGGCATCACAAAATTATGTTCAAGTCCTGAAATTGGCTCTCCAGATACCGGGTCAAGTACATAGACTCTGCCGAGAGAGCCACCCCATAAATCCCAGCCATGACTAAAAGATGTTGCGATAATATCCAATCTGCCATTGTTATCAATATCACATAAACCAATACTTGAATCTACGAAACCAGAACCTTCAAATTGTTTTCGCCATAAACTGTTTCCGTTTGCGCCTAATAGAAAAGCATAACATTCGCCATCTGTACTTCCATCAGCACCGGTAACACCATTTGCAACACCGTACCCGCCGTGAAGAACTTCTTTGTCTGTAAATAATCCAGCAACATCTCCTATCGCAGGAGTATATACAGCGGGTCCAATATCATAATACCATAACTCATTCATTGTATCGCAGCTGAAAGCTATTGTTCCACGGCACTGCACCCATGGAGCCGCTTTGTATCCTACTAACTCCATTGATCCGTTTTGATCCAGATCTGTCGCACATCTTGCTATTACAATGCCATAATCTGGATCGACCGAAGTTATAAATGTTTTAACTAAGAAATTAGGTTCGGAAATATCATATGCATTAATTCTCGCAGTTGCTCCATTTTTAATATTCGTAAGAATTTCAGGTTTTCCATCGCTAGTTACATCTGCCAAGGCATTCAAAGATGCGGTTGTTATAATTTGCCATTTAACCTGTCCAACACTGTCATATACATACAGATTACTGGCATCAGAAACCACAAGCTCTAATACACCATCTCCATCTACATCACCGGTCTTCATGTTATTTCCTGGTACATTCCATTTTTCAATAAAAGGTGTGTTACTGGTTCTTGTTCCGGAAGGATATGGATAAAGATTCGAATTGTGCAGATCATATAAATCAATATTCCAGCCCGAAGGAGTTTGTTGACCGATTTCGAATTTAACAGTTACTGATTTATTGCTGTTCATTGTAACTGTATTTGTATTTGCTTTAGACAAGTCGTTATCTGTCCCGCTCCAGGCTTTAACTATGTACCCATCATCGGGTACAGCAGTTAAAATTACAACGGTTTCCTCTCCGTAAGTTCCACTCGAAGGAGTTAAAGTTCCATGCCCACCGATAACACTGGTTGAAAGATTATAGCTGATAGATGAATAATTCGCTGTAACTGTCATAGCTCCATTCATTGAAAATGAAATCATCTGATTGCTGCTTGATATATCTCCTGTCCATCCGCCAAAACTTTTGCCGCTTGCTGTTGAAGGCGCAGTTAATGTTACATTTGTTCCACAATTTGCAATTTTGGTATAATTGGTAGTTCCCTGGTGTCCTGTAGAACTGCCAATGTTTACATTTGAAGCTCCGGAGGAATTTACAGTTAGTGTGTATGTTTCAGGTTCAAATATGTAATTTGCTACAACAGTTTTATTGCCATCCATGGTAAATGAGATGGATTGATTGCTATTAGTGACTGAACCAGTCCAGCCATTAAATCGGCTGCGCGATGCACATGAACCGACATACATTGGTGCCTGTAAATTTACAGTGGTTCCATTTGTTACAGTTTTAGTATAATTGGTCGTCCCCTGATGTCCTGTATTGCTGTTGATAATTACGTTCGAAGTTCCGGATGAATTGACAGATAATGTGTAATCTGTTGATGTATAGTTTGCGGTAACTGTTTTTGTACCATTCATAGTAAATGATATTGTTTGATTGCTGCTCGAAACATCTCCTGTCCATCCAGTAAAGCTTTTACCGCCAGATGAAGATGGCGCAGTTAAAGTAACATTTGTCCCACAGGTTATAGTTTTGGTATAATTCGTAGTTCCGCCATTTCCAGTGCTGCTACTGATACTTACATTTGAAACGCCTGATGAATTTACCGATAAAGTATAAGTTTCAGGATCAGATACATAATTGGCTGTAACGGTCTTGTTTCCATCCATTGTAAACGTGATACACAAGTTGCTGCTATTTACAGAACCTGCCCAGCCATTAAAGCGCAGTCGCAATGAGCAAGAGCCGCTATACTGAGGAGCACAAAGATTAACGCTTGTTCCGCCATTAACGGTTTTCATATAGGTTGTAGTTCCGGAATGGCCGGTGCTGCTACTGATGCTTACGTTCGAAGCAACTGAACTTTGAACTGTAAGAGCGTATTGTATTGATTTCCAACCTTCAGCAGAACTGCTGAATGAACTAACGCCGCTTGCAGAATTCCACTGAATACGGATTTTGTCTGGATAAGTACCCGGGCTTGCAGAAACTCCGGAAGGAGGAGAACTATATGAACTTACAACGGCACAATTAATTACAGGAGTCTGTGGTGTAACATGGTAAGTGTATGGTGGCTGATTACCGTGCAAAAAATCAAAGGTTCCATAGACCTCTGCTGTGGAATTCAACGGTTCGTAATTCGATATTATAATATCTTTTGTCCACTCATATTCCCACGCTGTTGTTCCCCAAAGAGATATCCCAGAATACGACCATTGGCTCATCGTATCATCGCTGAATGAATCATCTTCTTTCAGATAATTTGTGAGATTTCCTTCCATGTGAGAGCCAAATGGTTCGAGTCTGGCTTTATACAGTATTCTGCTGGATTGTCCTTGTACAGCTAATGTCGGACATATTACCCACAATTTACCAGTTACTTCAGTAATCATATTTGGGTGGTAGCCGTATGCGGTATTGGCTGTTATAACCTTTACCCAATAATAGTAATGCTGACCTTGTGACACATCTGAATCATCATAGTTTGTGCTGGTATACCATTCTTTGATGCGGGTTGCAGTAGATGAATTATTCGTTGTATTTCGCCAGATTTCATAGTACGTAGTACCGAAAACGTCAGCAGCGCTGAAGAAACAAAATGAAATGATAAAAATAAAACGAATCAAACTTTGGTTACGATATAATACGCTAAAATGCGAACACATAATCCGCTCTCCTTAAAAAATAGTCAAATGTAAAAATACTTAATTTTGTATTTACTCTCATAAAATCGATAACAATCTTTAGAAACATAATTTTTCCAAGGCATTTTTGACATCGGGCATCATCACATCGGCATAGACCTGGGTCGTTGTCAGCCGGCTATGACCCAATTGCCTCTGTACAAGACGAAGATTCCAGTTGCTGGCTTTCAAGAGTACACAAGCATAAAAATGACGAGCTGCATGAATGGAGTATCTTTCTGGCAGTCCTGCGTCACTTGCACATCGCTTGAAAGCTTTTTGAATTGATCTTCTTGCCATATGTTTTCCAGAATGGCTGGACATAAATAACGGCTGATCTGGTTCTATGGATTGACCTACAGATTGTTTCCATTTAAAGTAATCTTTAAAATGTTCTCTTAATGTTTCATTAAAAAACACGATTCTTCGTTTGCCTCCTTTGCCTTTCCTGACGATTAAATATGAAGTCTGCTGATCTAAAAAAATATCGCCGCAATTCAACGCTGCAATCTCCATCACTCGCAGCCCTGTGGCTAGTACAAGATGAATCAGGAAATAATCGCGAATAGCGATTTTACCATTTTTGGCTTCTGCGAGTTTCGCTCTGGTTTTGGCTATATCTAAAAGTTTCTCTGCTTCTTCTTTGTTGAGGTACTTTCCCGGCTCCAAAATCCAATTGTCTTGTTTCATACTTTTTTAGTCATTTATCGTCTTCCTTTCAAATTTTGATACATTTCGTATGAAAAGTGTAATAATTTAGGATAAGAAACGATACTTTAAATACTTTTTGGTAAATGAGTTACGACGGTATTATTGACCTGCTTTGAGGCGAGTTAACAGATTTGAAGATAGAAGCAATTAATTATGATTAAAAACAGGAAATGTTGAAAAATAAAAAGATATCGACGAAGTTTTTGAAAAAAAATTGAAGTGACGGAAGAAAAATCTTACACAGATCATACGATATGTGTCATTTTTTTAAATTATACTACTTTTGGCGTAAAATTCAAGTTTTTTGTTTATTTGTTGGAAAATGGAATGGGAAAGGAATTTAAACATCAGTTGACGCAAGGTTGATGCGAGAATGTGTCATGATACAAGAATGATTTTATGGAATGGATAACGCTGGCAATTATCCCCAGCTGAAAGACATATTCTTGATGCACATACGTACCACACTTTTCATATTCTCAATACCATAGGTGGCATACCCCAGATTAGTGAATGGGCCGCATTTCATCACGAA
>MHXZ01000014.1 GCA_001825665.1 Planctomycetes bacterium GWF2_41_51
CCGTTCAAAGCACTTATGGCCCGCGCGTAATAGACATTCACGGCGGGTTCGCAGGCCTGTTTCGGCTCGATTACGACGAAAAAATCTTCAAAAAAAATTACAAAAATCCCGTCCTCGCCGCCTGCACAGATGGCGTCGGCACAAAAATGCTCGTTGCGCGGGATATGAAAAAATTCGACACTGTCGGCTTCGACCTTGTCGCGATGAATGTCAACGATATGCTCGTAATGGGCGCTGAACCTTTATTCTTCCTCGATTATCTTGCGGTTAACAAACTCGAACCTGCCAAAGTCGCCGAACTTGTCGAAAGCGTTTCAGCCGCATGCAGAGTTGCAAATTGCGCTCTCATCGGAGGCGAAACCGCTGAAATGCCCGATATTTACAAAAAAGACGATTTCGATATGGCCGGTTTCGCTGTTGGAGTGGTCGAAAAAAATAAAATCATCAACGGCTCGAATGTCAAAGCTGGCGATACAATTCTCGGCCTTGCTTCCAGCGGCCTGCACAGCAATGGTTATGCTCTTGCAAGACATATATGTTTCAAAAAGCTCGGCCTCAAAGTGAATGAGAAAATTGACGAGTTTGGCGGCAAAACTATCGGCGAAGCATTGATTGCACCCACAAAAATATATGTTCGGCCGATTGTTAAATTGCTCGCCCAGTACAAAACAAAACAGGTCGTTCACGGAATGGCGCACATTACCGGCGGCGGACTGCCCGGAAATGTCCCCCGAGTTCTGCCGAAAAATTGTGATGCCGTTCTCGATAAATCCAGTTGGAAAAAAGAACCGATTTTCGATTTCCTCCAGAAAAACGGCCCCGTCGAAGAAGAGGAAATGTTCCGCGTATTTAATATGGGAATAGGCTTCCTGCTTATCGTCGCGCCGGATTTTGCTGCATCCGTGGCAAAAAAATTGCGTGCGTTTGGCGAAACAGTTTATAAAATAGGGACCGTCCGCCGCGGAAGCGGAAACGTTGTTATAAAATAAAATTTATTACAGTGTTAATCCGTGTCTAAAAACAGAGTAAATCTGTGTCAATATTAAACAAAAGACCGTCGTTAGTTATTTCTTTTCCGGTTGCGTTAATATTTTATGCAATATTCGCAGCTTTGCTTTTTTTCCCCGTCAAACAAAACCTCTCGCAAATACAATACCTTTTACCATTCGCGGCCGTAATCGGCGCTTCCGGAGTATTTATTCTTTGCCGACGATGGGTGCTTTCAATTTTCGCTTCGCTCGCAGGCGGGGCGGTATATGGCTTCGGCACTTACGCATGTTCACTTTTTTGTTACCATCCCTTTGCAGCTCTTGTTTATTCTTTGCTGCCCTGGACTTTAATACCTGCGGTTTTCTTTTACCGCTGGACGAGTCTTGATAGAATTAATACAAATATTATTTCCGGCTTGCTTGTTTTTCTTTCCGTTCTTTTTATTCTCTCAGCATATCGTTTCGCATCGATGAAATATTTTTATCCGATACCTGTTCAAACTCATCTTACACCAAAAGCATTGATTGGTGTCATCGACCCGATTGGAGTTAAGCAGGATATCTTCGCGCCGGGCTTTTATCACGTCACTATGGCAGGCATGGTCATGGGAATTGGATTATTGATTAAAACGCGTAGATTTGCAACGATTCTTTTATTTATTATTGCTGCCGTTGCCGCTTTTTACAAACCGATTTTGAATGTTCCGCCTGTCGTCTGGACATCGATTCCGGTTTTAATTTGTTCGATTGTTATCGCTGCCGGCCTTGAAACAATTATTCTCGCAGGTGAAGGCGACGGCAAATGGCTTCTCGGAACAATACTGATTTTGCTGCTTCTCAGCGTCGCGGATGTTTTCCTCTCTCATCATTCTTCTGTCATTCCGCTTACCGCTGCTTTGTACGGAGTTGGCATCACCGCGGTTGTTTCGATTTATTTCATTGCCGAAGCGGGAAAAGCCTGGCATCTCTTAAGAATGTTCATACTATATTCCGCCATCTTCCTCGATATCTTCATCAGCACCAGACACAATCTCGATACAATCTTTTAAAAATAATATCTCTGTGTCCTCTGTGGTCTCTGTGGCTATATAGAAATCAATCTCTGTGGCAAAAAAAACGGCGAGACTTTGTAAGTCCCGCCCTTTTATTTTATGGCTCTTTCTTTTTGCGTTTTAACTTTTCGCCTGCTTATCTGTTTTCCATCAGCCTTGCTGCGAACGAATCAAGATGAGATAAACTGGTTTCAGCTAAACTTTAACTCTTATCGAGTCGTCGAGCCATCTTTTTTTAATATCAACGGCCTTAAAATTTAATCTTTGTATTAAAGCCTATTAAAAAAATCGGCTAAGTGCAGATAAAATATTGAGCTTTTTTTTAAATATTTAAAATAATTTTTACATTGCCAAATAACAATATCGGTCTTAACATTATAAGGATAAAAAATATGCATAACTTCACATTCCACAATCCCGTCAAAATTGTTTTCGGCAAAGACACAATTCCCCAATTAAACCAGCTTATCGACAAAAAGGCGAAAGTCCTTTTAACTTATGGTGGCGGTTCCATAAAGAAGAACGGCATTTATAAACAGGTTAAATCAGCGTTAAAGAAAAGAAAGATAGTCGAGTTTGGCGGCATCGAACCAAACCCAGCTTATGAAACCTGTATTAAGGCAATCGAACTGGGCAGAAAAGAAAAAGTAGATTTTGTCCTCGCAGTCGGCGGAGGTTCCGTCCTCGACGGCTCCAAATTTATTGCTGCCGGTATTCCCTTCAGAGGCAAAGATACTTGGCAGATTGTCTGCACAGGCGGCGCCAGCGTTAAATCTGCTCTGCCGCTCGGAACTGTTCTTACTCTGCCCGCGACAGGTTCTGAAATGAATACCTTTGCCGTTATTTCAAAATTGAGCACAAAGGAAAAACTCGCATTCGGCACACCCCTTTGCTATCCACAATTTTCAATTCTCGACCCGCAGACAACATACTCGCTCGACAAAAAACAATTGCGCAACGGCATCGTCGATACTTTCGTCCACGTCTCCGAACAATACGCAACGAAAGATTTGAATACTCCCTTGCAGGATAGGTTCGCCGAAGGAATTTATAAAACTCTCATCAATATCGCGCCTGCCGTAATGAATGGCAAAAAAGATTATGATTCCCGCGCAAGTTTTATGTGGTGCGCAACTCTTGCCCTCAACGGCCTCATAAACCGTGGTGTTCAGGAAGACTGGAGCACTCACTGTATCGGCCACGAAATGACCGAGTTCTTTGGTTTGGCTCACGCCGAAACTCTTGCGATAGTTATGCCCGCCGTTTGGAAATATGAATTAAAAAACAAAGCCGATAAACTTGCGATGTTGGCTGAAAATGTATGGGGAGTAAAAAAAGGTACGAAGCAGCAGAAAGCCGTCGCCGCAATTGACCGCACTATAAAATTTTTCAATTCGATTGGTATGCCGACATCACTGAAAGATTATAATCTCACACCTGCCGATTGTGATATGGTCGTAAACCGCGCAGCACAGAGAGGCTGGAAAATCGGTGAAAACAGCGACATCAACGCAAAGGCCCTTGAAAAAATATTTAAATTATGTTTTTAAATAAATTTGTTTCTTTTAGTTAAAAGAGGTGAAAAGTGCAGGAACAAAACGAATCCGTAAGACCATCATTGCCGATTGAACTCGTAAAGCAACTGAATTTATATCTCGGCCTTAGTATCTCAAGCCTTGTGCTTGGCATAATGGCGATTAGTCTTTCGATTGCTGTCATAGGTCTGCCGCTCGGAATCATCGGCGTGATTCTCGGCATAGTCTGCCTCGCAAAACGAAGCCCATTTGGCAAAGGAATAGCTATCTGGGGTGTAAGTTTATCGATTCTCGGAGTTTTAGCCGGCATTTTCTTCACGTACCTTTTTTATTATAAAACATATAAAACTTACAAAGATATGGCTGCCTCCACCAAATCGGAGATGAGTAATGAATGGCTCGGCAAACCATCCCCCGATTTCAATGTTACCGATTTAAACGGAAATACAATCAAACTTTCGGATTTGAAAGGCAAACGTGTTATTCTCGATTTCTGGGCAACATGGTGTCCGCCATGCAAAAAAGAAATCCCGTCTTTTATCAAACTGCGAAATGAGATAGACCCGAACAATCTTGTGATTATAGGCATATCTTCTGAACCAGAGGAAACTCTAAAAATTTTCGTTGAAGAAAATGAAATAAATTACCAGATTGCTTCTGCCGACGATTTACCCGAACCTTACGACCGAATTACATCTATACCAACAACGTTTTTTATTGACAGCAATGGCATAATACAGCAAGTTCTCAACGGCTATCATGATTATGAAACATTGCATGAAAATGCCGTGATGTCCGATTACGCAGAACCGAATTTCCAGCAGTTATTCCCTGAGCCGGTAGAAGTAAAAGAGTCGAATGAATGATGAATTTTTAAGACCAGGGGAGGGCTTAGAGGAGGAGGAACTAAACCCTTTATCCCTGCATCTTAAAATATGTGTAAAAAATATTTCAACGTTTAACCTATTACGTTTTACGATACGAGCCGCGTCACCGTTCAACGAATTACATGTTTTTATATCTCGGTCCGCCGCTTCCTTCAGGCACAGTCCAGCGAATATTATCGAACGGACATTTCCGCTGACACGTCTTGCAGTGCAGACAATTCGACGGGTTTGCCGGCTTCACTTCATCTCCGACAGTCTCATACACACCTGCCGGGCAGAACGTAATACACGGCGAATCAAACTTCGGCTTGCATTTCTGCATACAGGTATTTCTATTGATAATCGTCAAATGGCTCGGCTGCTCTTCACGATGCTGCGTCGCCGCCATCGCCGTAAACGTATCCTTATCATAATTCTTCGACGGTTTATATTTATACTTCCTGCCCGTCATTACGTGATAATCTTCTTCAACTTCGAACAGCGGCACTTTCTGTCCCAGCGCGGTAATCGGCATTCCAAACAGCGGCCCCAGCTTCGCCACATTCTGCCTGAACCTCGAAGCGGTTTTCATTTCTTCGATTACACCCATCGAATTAAGCAGTTCCGTATATTTTGAAGCCGTGTAAGTTATATTGTTTGTGCACAGAGCAATTGCTTCACCTGCCGCGATGCCCGATTTTATAGCATTATGCAATCCCTTGATTTTAATCATATTCACAAGCCCGGCCGCATCGCCCAGTATCAAAACATTGCCGCGTCCGATTGCTCTGGTCTGTTCCGCACGAGGAAGAGCGAAATATCCGCCCTCAGGAATCATCTTCGCGCCCGCCTCGACAATCGTCCCGCCCTCGATGAATTTTTTCACAAATTTATGATTCTTGAAATTCGTCAGCGCATCCTGCGGATTAAAATCGCAGTACTTCCAATCCAGTCCGACAATCATTCCAACCGCAATGTGATTCGCACTTACAGGATGCATTACACCGCCGCCGAACATCTCCGGCCCAAGCACCGGCGTCCAAAGCGGGTATCCCATCGCGTGTACAACTCTGCCGCTCGTGAATTTCGCGAACTGCTCGTCACTGACCCTGATTAATTCCTTAACGCCAACCGAGTAAAGCTGCTTCGCGCGTCTTTCAAGCGATGCCTTTTGAATAAATTTTTCCGTCACTAAACCATCGCAGCCCTCGGCGAGAATAATCACATCTGCGTTAATAATTTCCCCAGCGACATAATTCGGCTGCTTATTGCCGTGCTTGTCAATTCCCTGGTCAACAAGTTTAATTCCAGTCGCGATATTTTTTTCAGTATCGTAAATTATATCTTCCGCCGCAAATCCGTGTATGACTTCAACGCCCATTTCTTTCGCAAGCTGACAAAGCCATTTCGTAAGTTTGCTTATTGATAAAATATAATCGCCCTGATGCCTCATCTGCCCGAAATTAATTTTAAACATCGAGGCAAGCTGCATCATCGGATGGATATTAATAGCAAAATTTTTCCCGGCGAAAAACATCACATTATCTTTTGCGACTTTATACGCGAGAATTTCCTTCGCCGCTTCGCTTTCTTTCCACCCTGGCTTAACCGCATCCAGCAGCGTCTCCAGCGCACCAGTCTCAACCGTCGCGCCCGAAAGATTATGATTGCCCGCCTCAGCCGCTTTATCGATTACGCAAATTTCCGTTTCAGGCTGCAAACGTTTCAAAGTCATCGCCGCCGATAATCCCGCAGGCCCCGCTCCAACTATAATTACGGATGTCTTACTCATATTTTCGCCAATGCCTCCGAAATCTGAGGCACAACCTTTTCGATCGTCCCTACGATATAATAGTCGCAATGTTTGAATATAGGTGCGTTAGGATCGCTGTTTACCGCAACGATAATATCGCTGTTCGCCACGCCAATCATATGCTGAATCGCGCCCGAAATTCCCAAAGCAATATAAAGTTTCGGCCCGATAGCCGTCCCCGTCTGCCCGACCTGGTGAATCCGGTCGATAAATCCCTGCTCAACCGCCGCTCTCGATGCTCCTTTTTCAACGCTCGTTCCAAGTTTGTGTTTCAGCGACTCGACAAGACTATTCACCAGCGATTCATAATTATCTCTGCTCTGCATTCCCTTGCCGCCGCTTACAACAACATCAGCACCAAGATTTACTTTGCCCTTTCCCTTTTCCGTTTTAATTATATCAACACTCAAGTCCGTTTCGCTGATTTCCGCAGCCTCTTTAATTACTTTCCCAATCCGTTTTGCGTCAGGCGCCAGTCTCTTCATAACTCCCGGCCGTGCCGTCGCCATCTGGCATTTCGAATCTTTCGTGCAAATCGTCGCCATAACATTTCCCCCAAGTGCCGGCCGAGTCTGCATCAATATCGCAACCTGATTTTTCCTGCTGCTGTCCCGAATATCAAGCCCCGTACAATCCGCCGTCAATCCGCATCCAAGCCGATACGCAATCATCGGCGCAACAATTCGCCCCTGCGGCGTCGCCGCAAACAAAACAATCTGCGGCCAATATTTCGCAATCGTATCCGAAAATACTTTCCGGTAAATAACAGGATCAAATTCCCCAAGCAGCGGATGCTCAATCGCATAAACAAAATCCGCCCCCGCCGCAATTAATTCTTTAGTTTCTAAATTATTCCCTGCGATTACAACTCCGACTTGCGTTCCAAGCGAATCCGCAAGATCACGCGCTTTTCCGATCAACTCGAACGTCGCCGGATGAATCACATCCCCCTCAAGCTCCGCCGCAATCCAAACCTGCCCCTGATACGCCGGCTCAAAAACTTGCGCTCCCGCCAGCATATCTTCGAGCGCCTTTTTATGAAAATGCTCACTCGCCGCCGCAGCAATCTTTTCTTTTACTTCGTCAGTAATCTGTTTTATTTCTTTTATTTCAAGCTTCGCCAATACATCGGCAAGAATCTTATAATCTTCACTTTCTTTTTTCGTCCCTTCGAATCTTCTGTCAAAAAGATTTTTCCGTTTCCCAGGCAAAACATAATTATCGTGTGCCGATTCACCGCTCTGCCGTTCTTTCCCGAAATTTTCAACCATCAGTTTCGCAAGCTCGCCCGCATCTTTCACTCCCCGGCATTTTCGTGTCGTCTTGCCCGGCGGGAAAACAGAAATCACGCGCGTCTTCGAACCGTTGATTCCGATATGCGTCGCGTTAATATCGTTCGCTCCCCACTGAATAAATTTGAAATTGCTTGCAAGTCTCGTCCCCGCAAAAGTCGCAAACAGCGGATATTCATATTTCGCAACCGTAATTACCGCCGGAACTTTTTTATTGCTGATGACCTGGCTTCCGCCGCTGATGATTCCCTTAAATTCGAACCGCCCGTTTTTATATTCGACATCCGTAACGTAAGGCAGACAAGGCATATTCAATTCTTCTGCGATTTGCGCCGGAACCTGTGCCGTATCCCCGTCAACAGACTGCATCCCGCTGACAACATAATAATCCTCCGAACCGCCCAGCAGTTCCTTCGCGATTTTCTTTATCGCAAACGCAAGCGGATTCGCAGTCGCGCACGTATCCGCGCCGCCAAGCGCCTTGTCCGTCAGCAGCACCGCGCTGTCGCACCGCCTCGCCAGACAATACCGCAATACTTCTTCCGCCGCCGGTGGCCCCATCGTAAGCGCAATAATTTTCCCCGGCTTGTCGCTAAGCTGATTCATCCGTCCCGCAATCGCCAGCGCATTGGTATCAAGCTCATTGATTACGCTCGCAAGCCGAGACCGAATCAGCGTGCCCGTCTCCAGATTAAACGCGTTATCAGTTATCTGCGTTATGTCCGGCACCTGTTTCACTAATACAATATAATCACTCATACCATTAATATAGCTGTTCACCCATAACATATATATAAGACTCACCTTTTTTTTTATCACTATCCTGCTGAAAACGAGCTAAAGGGTTTAAAAATTAGGATATAAGGAAACACCCTTGAACTATTCTATATGTACGTTCCAAAGTAGGAAATTTGCACAAATTTGCTGTTTTGTACCCCGATTCAGTCGAAAAAACCCCATTTCACACTTAATCCTTGAATAGTAACTGCAAAATTAGTTTAATATCAGGCGGAATTCGGAATTGGAAATAGTATTTAGTCCTGCTGTCATTCTGAGCGCAGCGAAGAATCTCGTCTCATCGAGAACAAAATTGCGTTGGCTTTAGGATGGCTTTAGAGACAAGATTAATCTTTTTTTTTAAAGGGTAAAAAATGGCAGATTTAAAAGCATTAAGCGAAGCTGTAATCAAAGGCGACCAGAACAAGGCTCTTGAAATCACAAAAGCCGCTATTAGCGAAGGAATGGCCCCGGCCAAAATCCTCAACGATGGTCTGATTGCCGGAATGAACGTTATTGGCGTTCGTTTCAAAAACAACGAAGTTTACATCCCGGAGGTTTTGATTGCCGCTCGTGCAATGAAAACCGCGATGGAAGTCCTCGCGCCAAAGCTCGTCGAAGCTGGCGTTGAGCCTATCGCAAAGGCCGCCATCGGCACAGTTCAGGGCGACCTGCACGATATCGGCAAGAACCTCGTTGTTATGATGTTAAAAGGCGCAGGTTTCGATGTTATCGATTTGGGCGTTGATGTTTCATCTCAGAAGTTCGTCGACAAAGTAAAGGAACTCAAACCGCAAGTTGTCGGCATGAGCGCTCTTCTTACTACAACTATGCCCGCGATGGAAAAAACAATCGCCGCTATTAAAGAAGCAGGCCTCAATGTAAAAACAATGATTGGCGGAGCACCTGTTACACAGGCCTACGCAGACAGAATCGGTGCAGATGGCTATGCCGCTGATGCCGCATCAGCAGTCGATTTGGCAAAAGCCCTCCTCGGCAAGTAATTTTTGAAGTTTTCAAAAATGATATTAACCCCCGGACCCGTGCCGGGGGTTTTTTATTTATCCCCGCACCAATACAATTTTTCATCAAAATCATAACAAATTTTTGCAAAACTGATCATTTTTATCACATTCGTTATAATTGCTTGTTATACGGAGACTTATTGTTTAAAAAACTGCCATAAGTCTTTATTTTACGTTGAAAAAAGGATTTAGCAAAAATGTGCGGCTAGATTATTTTGCCTCTTTTTACAATTTTACCTATTTTAACTAAAGATTTTCAAATCACTGTCCCGATATACTATACAGCTTACCCAGCTTAACAAATTTAAGTTAAGACAGGCAAGCTGGAAGCAACAACGGAATATTAATTGGCGAACACTGAAATTTTTATACGGAGACCACGAAAATGTTAAATGGAATTTATCTGCAACGTTATATGAATGCACTACTTACAGGCGATCGCAGGGTCTGCCGTGAGGTCATTGAAGATGTTTTGCACAACAATAATGCTTCTATAGTAGGCGTCTATAGCGAAGTTATCTGGCCGATGATGATGGAAGTCGATAAGTTGTTTAGGGCAGACAAGATAACGTCGATTCAGGAGCATCTGGCAACACGCATCAATCGTACAATTATTGACCAGCTTCAAAATAAATTACCCAAACAGCCAAAGGTAGAGAAAAAAGTCGTTATCACCAGTTCTACAAAGGAGATAGGCGAACTCGGCGCACAAATGATAGCCGATATGTTCGAAAGTGCAGGCTGGAATGTCCGGTTCATCGGCGGAGGCCTAACCAATGATGATATAATGGGTTATATTCACGAATTTGCGCCGGATATCCTGGTAATCTACGGAACCGAACCGACCGACACACCGGTTGTAAGAAGCATAATTGACAGGATAAAAGACGTTAACGCCTTTCCAGATATGAAGATAATGCTCTGCGGCGGCGTATTCGGCAGAGCCGAAGGACTTTGGGAAGAAATCGGAGCTGATTTGTATGCAGCGACCCCAAATCAGGCTGTTGAGACAGCGAGCAAACAGAACGTAAGTGCTGAGCCGGTAAGGACTATCAACAAACGGAAACGAAAATATCAGCAGCTTGCAAAGGCTCGTAAAAAATAGATTCGAAAAGCTTTCTTTTTTGCGTTTTTTTATAAATTAGAGGAGTATCCTCCTCCGGCCCCCCGGAAAAAGGATGAAAAATCCGCTGTACAACAGCGGATTTTTTGTTTGTAGAATGTAAATTATGCGCAAGTTTTAAAGCTTGTTTTTGAGCCGAAAACGCAGTTTCCACATCTTATACAAAAAATCATCTTTTCAACGTAAAATAAGGACTTATGAACGATTTTAAGTATTTAACTATTTGTCTGTTAAATACTTATAACGAATTTGATAAAAATTGAAAAAAATCACGAATTTTGCTAGGATTTTGATGAAAAATTGAAAAAAATAGCAAGAAAAATAGATAAAAATGAGGCGTTTTCTATAGACGTTCAGGGTCTTTAATAGTCTACTATTGACGCAATTTGGTTATTCTTCATAAAGATTGCGCAACGCAAGGCAGCCACCCCGATACGAATTGACGAAGTCAATTCTACAGGGCAGGCGCCGGCAGAAAGACACTAAAAAGTTTTTTTAATCCACATTGTTTAATCGCAGTATTGGATAAGTTATTATTGTTTTTGATTGAATCCATATTATGTAAGAAGTATAATCGAAAAATACTTAGAGGTGCCACTTTTGTAAAAGGTTGTGGAAGAAAATTCGAACTACAAAAAAATATTTCATTTCGTAAAATTAAAATTACGCGAAAAATTAAATTAACATTAAGAATAAATTTACTGAAATTAAAAATTGAAAAAGGCTATTTATGGCAAAAGTTAATTTGGATGCTTTAATACCTCGTGAGGATTTTGAGGTAGAAGAAATTATTAATTCTGGTACGAAAAAAGAAAGGATTTCCATTGAGGACATAAAACCAGATTCATTCTTCTTTCCGAACTTGAGAAAACCAGACTTTCAAAGAGAGACTAACGAATGGGAAGCAAAGAAAATAGCAGAATTTATTTTAAGTTTTATAAAAGGGGATTTAATTCCTGCAATAATTTTGTGGAGGAGTACTAGTGGTTATTTATTTGTTATAGATGGTTCTCACCGTTTAAGTGCTTTATCTGCATGGGTGAACAATGACTATGGTGATGGAAAAATCTCAAAATTATTTTATGATGGAGTAATACCTGACGAACAAGTTATAGTTGCAGAAGAAACTAGAAAATTAATCAATAAGAATGTAGGGGCATATGAAGATTACAAATTAGCCTTAACCCATCCTGATAAAGTTAGACCAGATATCTTGACAAAAGCGAAAATTCTTGCATCCATTGCAATTCAATTGCAATGGGTTGAAGGTGATGCAAGCACAGCAGAAAATTCTTTTTTTAAAATCAATCAACAAGCTGCTCCAATTGATAAAACTGAATTGAAACTTTTGAAATCAAGAAAAAAACCAAACAGTATTGCCGCCAGAGCAATCATTAGAAGCGGCAAGGGGCACAAATATTGGTCCATCTTTTCTTCTGAAAAACAAAATGAAATTCAGGCATTAGCTAGCGAAATAAACGAAATTTTGTTTTCACCTAAATTACAAACGCCCATAAAGACTTTAGACATTCCTATAGGAGGAAAATTATATTCAGCTCAATCACTGCCATTAATATTAGATTTTGTGAATATTGTTAATGGGATAGAGTCGTTCTCTAAAACTGATTTGGAGAATGATCCCTCTGGTGAAAAGACAATAGATATTCTTAAAAAAACAAGGAAAGTGGCGTGGAGAATAAATAGTAATCATCCAAGCTCATTAGGGCTTCATCCTATTATTTATTTTTATTCACAGGATGGGAGGCATAAGGTTGCTTCTTTTTTCTCTATAGTTGACTTATTAATGACATTAGAAAAAAGAAATAAAATGAATGATTTTATAAAATCAAGAAAAGACTTTGAAATCCTAATTCAGAAATATGATTATTTGGTACAGCAGATTAATAGAAAGCATAGGAGTGTGCAGGCAAGCTATAAGTTCATTTCGGAATTTTTTCTTAGAAGTATTGACATGCTTAATATGGATAAAACGCCCGATGAAGCAATAAATATGATTATAAAGGAAACGGAATATAATTATTTAACTCTTTCGAGTGAAAACGAATTTCCTTCTAATCAAAAAGATTTTTCTACCGGCAAAAAAAGTGCAATATATATTAAACAAGCAATTCAAGGTACACCCAAATGCAAGATTTGTGGTGGATTAATCCATAGAAATTCGATATCAATTGATCATATCCAAAGAAAAGCGGACGGTGGTTTGGCTGACATTGAAAATGGTCAAATAACACACCCCTATTGTAACACTGGGTATAAAAACTAGATGATTGGATAAAATGAAGAAAAGGGATTTTGAATTAAATTGAATACTTTAATTGTTTTTTGAAGGATGAATAATTCAAAACCAATCAAAAATATTCCGATTGAGGATATGATGAAAATAAGTCTGAGTTGAACAATAGAATTTATACCGTAATCAAAGGGAGGAATTAAACGATGTGGCTGCCTGCCCCTGCTGTTGCAGGGGTAAACTCCGGATAAAAAATCCTCCGCAGGCATAATAAAATATGGAACGATATTTTGTTTACATAACGGCAAATATAAAAGGGGGAGATATTTATGTTGGTTCAACGGATGATCTATTTCGAAGGATAAACGAACATAGAAGTAAAAGAAATGATGGTTATACCAAAAACACAGGCATTAAAAATCTTGTATATTATGAGGAACATAAAAGCCTTGGTGATGCGATAACGAGAGAAAAACAAATAAAAAAATGGATGAATGGAATGATTTATACAGCGGATTAAAATAAAAGAGTATTTATCGTAATTGAAAGATTTTAATATTTTCAAAGGCGGCTTTTGCTAACTGAGAATTATCGTGGCTCAGGCAGAACAAGCCAACGTAAATATCCTGCGGCAGGTTCGGCAATTCGGCAGTCATAAATTTCTGCCAAGGTTCATTTCCTTTACAATGATATGACTCGATGGTTTGACCTTTTCTGACGAGCTTAATATTTATATCAGGGAAATCATGGCCGAGGTGGCCATCAGTTTTTACCTTCTCGCCTTTGTTATGACGGCAGATAAATTCCAATTCTCCAGCAGGTCTGACGGCCAACAGTGAAAATACAGAATCATCCTTTAAATCGGCTCGAATCATTATGCCTGCTTTTGCGAACATGTGCGTGAAAGTGAGTTCGTCAATGGTCGCTGAAATTTCGTAGTCTCCGGTTAATTTTTTCCAGATGAATCGGAACTGGTCATTTGATAAATAAATATCGGCACCACAGCCGAAGATGTCCATTTTTGTTTCGGAATAAACTTTCTGGCCGCCGGGGATCGATGTTGAAATGTCTGCTGCGCTCCAGTTAATAAGATTATCATTAAAAGGCGCAGAGGTAATCGGTTTGGGCGGCGGAGGCGGGTCGGCGAGAGGCGGCAGGGGCTGTTTTTGTGTTAATGATTTTTTCAGGTCATCGTAGATTGCGTAATCAGAAGAAAAAGATTTAAAATAATTTTCTATTTCCTCGATACCTGCGGTTCTTAAATCGATGTCGGGCAGGGGGTGTTTGTTTGTTGCCATTTCCCAGAAACCTCTCCGCTGTTCATCTGGAATTGTCATAATTTTGTATGCCCACATTGTGGCGGCCCAATTATATTTTTCATAAGCGTCGAAATGTCTTCTCATCATTTCCGCTCCGCCGGCGCTTGTATATAGAACATTAAATTCGCCCATGAGGAACGGGACATTAAGCTGTTTTGCTTCATTATTAATTTCGGGCAGAGATGTTTTTAAGAATCTCGCCTGGTTTTCGCGGGTTGGCGGGCCGCCATCGAAAATGCCGGGGTAGCGATGAAGCGAGTACGCAACATTTTGCCAGTTTTTATCTTTTGGATTGCCCAGTTCTTTCAGCGATTCGTGACCCTGCATGAAAACGATATGTTCATCATTTACGGCTCTGATTGCTTTATACATCGCATCGTAGGCCAGGACTTGTTTTTGCATGGGCGCACCCCACGGTTCATTGAGCAAATCGAAACCTGCAACGGCGGCGCGGTTTTTATATCTTTTCGCAATTTGCTGCCAGAGCCAGCAGGTTCGCTTCAGATATATTGGGTCTGACCAGAATTTGTTGTAGTCTTCTCTGCCGCAATGGCCCATATTGCTTTGGGCGCCGGCGGCGCCGTGGAGGCAGAGTATTGTATATATACCGTTTTTTTCGGCGGTGTCGATTGCGTAGTCGAGCCATTTAAAAGCATCGGGTTTGAGCTGCATTGGTGCGGTGTCATCTTCGAGGAGTTGGTAATAAAACGGCAGGCGGACGCAATTCATATTAAAGGATTTTATAATTTCAAAATCGTGGTCGGTAATCCAATTGGCTCTGAATATATCCATAAGGCGTTTTTTTTCATTTGTGCCGAAACGATTTTCGAGGGTGAGTTCGAACATATACTGGTCACGGATTTTTTCATCGTAAAGGTGCATCATCCATGTTTCCATAATGAACCAGTTGCCGAGATTAGTGCCTTTGAGGATGACGGGATTATTTCCATCAGTGATTATTGTGCCGTTTGCTTTGAGAGGTGATAAAGCCTGTGCCAATGATATTGAAGAAAATAAAATCGTAATGATAATATATCGAAGGTAATTTTTCATTTTGCCTCCTTAAATTACGGATTAATCAAAAGCGTTTGTATCGAATGCGGCGGACTGATTAATTTTGCAGAGCTGGTTTTTACATTGAGCGTAAAATCGATTTGCTCATCGGTACGGTTCATAACTACGGCGGCGATAATTCCATTTGGGTTTTGGAAAGCTGTGGTCTCAAGTTTATCGCTGTTTGTTAAGCATTTTATTCTCACTGCACCGGGGCGGATATATTTGCTGAAATGCCCGAGGTAATAATAAGAGCTATGGAAATTAATTTTGTTGTTTTTAGTGTCTGCGATAATCGGCGCATCGCAGAAATTATTGGCGTGATTTGGGCCGCCTGTTTCGTCGAGCACCATATTCCAATCAACCCAGCCGACTGCCCAGTTGTTTAAATCGCCAATGATTGCGTGGCCGTAGGTTTCACCTGTTTGCCAGTTTCCGGGCTTGACTCCGCCTTCGCGGCAGCCTTCGGTCGCGATGAGATGTTTATCTGGAAAGAAATTATGAACTTTGGCGAGGTTCTCAAAGAAAGTTCCGGCATACCAGTGAAAACCGATTCCCCAGACATATTTTGCGGCCTGGCGGTCGGAAAGAATTGTCGCGATTCTTTCGACGAGGATGTCTTTGTTGTGGTCCCAGATAATAATTTTGATGTGAGGTAGACCCTGCTCTGCGAATTTTGGGCCGAGATAAAATTTCAGGAAATCGCGTTCTTCGCTGTTGGAGTATATGCAGGAATCCCATCTTTGAACGGCGTCCGGTTCGTTTTGCACGGTTATCGCCCAAATCGGTATTCCTGCCTGCATATACGCCTTTATATACTTCGCGAAATACAAAGCCCACACGTCACGGCATTGAGGTTTGAGTTTTCCGCCGTTGTTCATTTGTGAGTTGGTTTTCATCCATGCGGGCGGACTCCATGGCGACGCGAATAATTTGAAACCAGTGTTTGAAATTTGCATCGCGTCTTTTATGAAGGGTGTCAGCAGTTTTTTATCGTGGTCGATACTGAAATTTTTAAGCTCGTAATCATCGGGCGTGTCATCATAAGAATAGTTGCTCAGGCTGAAGTCGCAGCTATTAATATGGGTTCGGCAAAGGGTGTAACCGATACCGATGTCATCGTCAAAATACGCTTCGATAATTTTTTGTCTCTGTTCGGGACTTAATTGCGATAATGCATAAGCGCCTGCTTCTGTAAAAGCGCCGCCGAAACCTTCGATTAACTGGAAAGTTTTGGATGTATCCAGTTCAATGTAATTGGCGGACTCGGAGCGGATGCTTTTATCTGTAAGAGGAATAGTTCCGTTCTCGGTTAAAAAGTGCTCACTATCTTTGGCTGTGAGTATAACTTTTATGCAGTTTTGTTGTATATTGTTCATCCTGATTTACATTATAAATGAAAAATTCTGATATTTACGCCTGAATATATTATTTTTACGTTGATTTATTAAAAACCGGTTGCTATTATAAAATAATGCATTTAAAGGTCAAGTAAAAATTGACTTTTCCAACGATTTTTTGTAAGATTAAGTGTATATGAACCGATTTTGCGTAAAAAAATGGGGCAGAAGCAATAAGCCATTTCAAACATTTTTGATGGTTTCCATATTAGTTAATCTTTATTTTGCAAACAGCTTGTCGGCAAATCTTTTATTGAATCCGGGTTTTGAGCAGGGTTCGTGGAATGAAAGCGCGTTGCCGGACAACTGGTGGAAGTGGAGTGACGGCGGTTGGGCGGCGTGGAAAAATGACGCTTCGGCTGTTGGGGCGAGCGGAGCAAATTATGTTAATACAGGCGCGTGGGATTCGGGAGATTTTGTGCGGTGGGGGCAGAACGTTAATGTTGCGGCGGGGAATTTTTATAGGTTCAGCGTTGATGCTAAAACAGAAGATTGGGATTATCCAAATGGGGCGCTGCTTATTGAATGGAAAAATTCTTCGAATGCGCGAATCGGAAATATTCAGAGGCTTGAACTTTTTAATGGTGTGATAAATACAGTGTGGTCACGATATAGTTTCACAAAGCAGGCGCCGGTGGGAGCTGTAACTGCGGCGTTTATGCTTGAGGGTGCATCGCGCGGAACGATTATGTATGACAATGCGGCGGTTGCGCAGGATGCGGATTTTGATAATGACGGCTGGGTCAATATGTCAGATTTTGCAATCATTGCGGCGAAATGGCAATTATCCGACAGCGGTCTCGATTTAAGCGGCGATAATTTTATAGATACAGATGATATTATGTTTTTCGCGGAGCAATGGCTGAATTTTTATGAGCCGGTCGATGAAGGACTTTCGCTTACGATAAATGATTCGCAGGTATATCAGGAGATAGATGGATTCGGGGCATCAATAACGGATTCATCGGCTTATCTGCTTTATTATTATCGCACAGCGCAGCAGCGGTCGGAGATTCTAACGGAATTGTTCGATGCGGAGAGCGGAATTGGATTGAATTATCTTCGTCAGCCGATTGGGACAAGCGATTTTCGCAGGCGTGCGGATTATACTTATGATGATATTCCATCATCGATGCCAAATGATTATGACTTGCAATATTTTTCGATATCCAACGACCAGGCGTATATTATACCTGTTCTGCTGGAAGCGATGGCGGTAAATCCAGAGATAAAAATTATGGGGAGTCCGTGGAGTCCGCCGAAATGGATGAAAACGACGCGGCAGTTTCCTGAAGGGTCGCTGATTGATAATGATGATGTTTATATTGCGTATGCGAATTATTTTGTGAGGTATGTGCAGGTATACGCGAATCTTGGAATAAATATTGATGCGGTGACTTTGCAGAATGAGCCGCTGCTTGAGCCGGGGGATTATCCGGGGATGCTGATGAGTGCGGCAGAGCAGATAAGGCTAATTAAACTTGTTGGGCCGAAGTTTGCTGCGGGAGGGGTGAGCACAAAGATTTTGTGTTATGATCATAATTGGGATAATCTGGTTTATCCTTTGGCGGTTCTGGGGGATTCGACGGCGAGGAGTTATATCGCGGGCACGGCGTTTCATGGTTATAGCGGCGATGTCTCGGCACAAAGCACGGTGCACAACGCTTATACCAATAAAGATATTTACTATACCGAGTGGTCGGATGGGGTGTGGAACGATTACGGATTTGCGGGGAATCTGATTGATAATTCTGAAACGATTATCGATGTACTTCGGAACTGGTCGAAAACATTTATCAAATGGAATCTGGTACTTGACCAGGATAACGGGCCGAAAATTTCCGGCGGGTGCAGCACATGTTATGGTGTTGTTACTTTGAATACCAGCACTGGGCAGATTACGAGAAATCCTCAATATTATAGTTTGGGTCAGGTAAGTAAATTTGTTCAAAGCGGTGCAAACAGAATTTGGTCAACGGTTTCGGTTGGTTCGGGGATTAAGAATATAGCTTTTGTGAATCCAGACGGCATGAGAGTTTGCATGGCGGTGAATACATCGACGGCGGCACATAATTTGAAAATTCTGTGGAATGGTCAATATTTTATTTATGCTTTGCCAGCCAGGTCGGTAACAACTTTTATCTGGCCGAATCAGTCAGACGCTGCTGTTTCAGTCTGGATGACAACCGGCGACCAGACAAAAATGCTTTCGCAGCAGGGGTCAATTCAATTCCACAATTAGCAAAATTTTTTAACCTTTAAGGCCGGTAAGAGATATACCTTCGATGAAGGCCTTTTGGGCGAAGAAATAAATGATGATTATCGGCAGGACAATCAGGCTCGATGCGGCCATCAGATAATTCCAGTGAGTTCCGCCGTGCTGGCTCTGGAAAAATTGAAGGCCGAGCGCGAGAGTATATGTTTCTTCTCGTGTCAGATAAACGAGGGGACCTAAAAAATCATTCCACGATGCGATAAACTGGAAGAGTGCAACAACAAGCAGAACGGGTTTCGATAAAGGCAATACGACTCGCAGTAAAATACCAAGTTCACTGCATCCATCGATTTTTGCGGCTTCAGTTAATTCATTTGGAATAGTTCTGAAAAATTGTCTCATCAGAAAAATATTGAAAGCGGCTGCGGTGAAAGATGGAATCCATAATGGTTTTAAAGTTCCAATCCAGCCGAGTTTGCCGAAGACTACGAACAGCGGCGCCATTATGACAGGAAATGGAATCATCATTGTCGCCAGGACGCAGTAGAATATTACATCTCTGCCTTTCCATTGGATTTTTGAAAAACCATAGGCAACCAGTGTGGAGGAAATTAATGTGCCAATCACAGTTAGTGAACAAACTATCAAAGTATTTTTGGCGTATTTCCAGAACGGTATCGCGGTTGTCGCTTCTTTATAGTTGCTCCACATAAATTTTGAAGGGATAAGCGTCGGCGGAATTTTGGTTGTTTCGGGCAAAGGCTTAAGAGCAGTCGAAAGCATCCATACAAGCGGGAACAAAAAGGCTATCGCACCGGCTATGAGCATAAGGTGTATCGCTGCCGAAGAAACGGCTTTTTGTTTTTTCTGTGAAGCGGATTTTACTGAATCATTTTTCTGCATAATAAACCCTGCTTGTGGTCATTTTGGTGACGATAAACGTAATTGCGAGGATGATAATGAAAAGAAGAACAGCCATTGCGCCGGCGTAACCCATTTTTAAAAAGCTGAAAGCGTTATCGAAAAGATACATTGTATAATAATAGGTGCTTCGTGCGGGTCCGCCTGCGGTCATAATATATGGTACGGCGAAGACCTGCAAACAGCCGATGATGCCGAGAATGAGATTAAAATAAATCACGGGCGAAATCATTGGTATTGTTATATGTCTGGTTTTTGAAAACCAGCCGGCACCGTCAATTTCAGCGGCTTCATACAGGCTTCGCGGGACATCCTGAAGCGCCGCAAGATAAATCACAATTGAACCGCCGACGCCCCATAGCCCTGTCAGTACGATTGAAGGGGTTGCCCACATTGTAGAGCCAAGCCAGTTGGGGCCGGGAATTCCAAAGAGGCCGAGAATATAGTTTAGAATGCCGTGTTCACCGTTGAACATCCATTTCCATAAGATGGCTAATGCCACCATAGGAACAAGCGAAGGGAGAAAATAAATGGTACGGAAAATTCCGCGGCCGAAGATTTTCTGATTGAGCAGAATCGCAAAAAATAATGAGACAATCATCGAAAGCGGAATTGCCATAATCGTATAAATGCCGGTGCTTACAATTGATTTGAGAAATATTTCATCCTGGAAAAGATTGCTGTAATTTTTTAGGCCTATGAAAATCGGGGGATTGAGCACATCATACTGGCAGAAGCTGTAATATATGCTTTTGTATATTGGATAGAGCTGAAAAAGGGCGAAGCCGATTATCCATGGCGAGATAAAAATCAAACCCTTGAACATGTTTTCAGTATTTTTTTTCAAATTCTTTACCTGGCCCTGGTTAATTTTTCTTTTATTTCAAGATATTCTTTCCATTTGGCTTCGAGTCTTTTCTGGACATCGTCAAGGGCCTGTTGAGGAGTTTTTTTCTGCAGCCAGACCGATTGAAAAGCGTTATCGATTTCATGCGCGTATTCCTGCCAAATCGGAATTCGAGGCACGGTGTGAGCGTTGGGCGATTGGCTCAATCTCATGAATAATTTGATTTCCTTATTCGGGTGATTCGAATAATCCATTTCATTTGCGATTTTTAAGGGGACGAATTTATTTTGTTTGAGGGCGAGGTATTGAAGGTTTTCCGGTTTTTGCATAAAGCTGATAAATTTCGCGGCTTCTTTTTTATGCTTAGCGCCTCTTGGAATGACCAGAAGATTACATTCAGCTAAGGTAACGTCTTTCAGTTTTCCACCTGCGGAGGGGAATGCTTCGGCAGCCCAATTCAAGTCCGGCGACATCTGGTCAATAAATCTGCTCATCCATGTTCCCTGTAAAACCATCGCCAGCTTGCCGGTCATAAAGCGGTCGTCGGACCATGAGAATGCGCCGAATCCGCTGGTGAAGTTTTGCAGCGATCTGGCACCGTATATTTTGGCATAAGATTGCACCCATTCAAAGGCCTTGACGTTTTCCGGCCGATTAGCGGTAATGTTTTTGCCATCGAACCAATCTCCGCCGAACCACCACACCCATCCGTAATTCCACCAGCCGGGCTGAGTCGGCACAAAGCCGAGCGATTCAAAACTGCCATCTGTTTTAACTGTCAGTTTATTTGCGTATTCATCCAACTGTTCGAGTGTTTGCGGCGCGCCTTCGAAACCGGCTTTTTTGAATAAGTCTTTGTTCCAGTGCAATGCGATTGTCGTCGATGCGATAGGCAAACCATATAATTTGTTTTCATGGCTGCTCAGCTTCCAATAAATATCAATGTAGTCCTGCTGTTTTACTCCGATAAGCGGCAAAAGGTCATCGAGCGGTTCGATTGCATTTTTGTCCGCGAATTTCGGAATGCCGGAATCCTGAAGATTTGACAGGTCCGGGGGGTCGTTGCCGGCGATTGCTATAAGCAGCTTGCGGTCTAATTCACTAACACTGAGGAGATTGACATATATTTCGTTTTGGGAATTGTTAAATTTATCGACCAGATCTCTTGCGGCTTCAAGTTCGAAACCAGTCCACATTTCCCAGTAATTAATGACGACACGTTCTTTGTTGTGGGTTGGCGACTGACGGCATCCACTTGCTGAAAGTGCTAAAAACAGCGAAAATACGATAAAAAAGTATCTCATTAGGCCCAATTCTAATCGTTTTTAAGTAAAATGTTAATGATTTTGTGTAAAACAATATAGCAACCGGTTGTTAATAAATAAATAGTTTTTTAAAATTTATAAAATTTTGTTAAAAAGTCTTGACTTAATATTTTTGAAAAGGTAATATGTATTTTAGCAACCGGTTGTTAAACAAGTAATGCGGCATAGAGAGAAATGTAAAAGCCTTTTGCTGAACTATGAGGCTGTTTAATATATTAGTATTATTTGGAGGAAGTGAAAATGCAAAGTAAAAAATTAATTGCTGTATTGGTTAGTGTTATGATGATTAGTTGTGCCAACGCGAATCTTTTGAGCAACGGCGATTTTGAAGAGGGCGATACCGGCGGTATTAATAGTATTCCCGGCTGGTATAACTGGGGCGGAAGCGGGTGGCATCACAATGACGGTCCGCTTCTTGATTCAAAAGGTTTAAAGTTCTGGTGGGATGACGCAGGTATATGGCAGGATTTCGGCGCAACGGCCGGTCTTGAATATACATTCGGTGTAGAGGTTTATAATCGTGCAAGTGCGCCATGCGGCTGGAATGGTTTGATGCGAGTTGAATTCTATGATGCATCGGATACGAAAATTTATGATGCCCAACTCGACAGATTTTATTCAGGCAGCGATCCTTATGATACATGGGTAACGATTGGTGGAGCAGTTGCCGCTCCTGAAAATACTACTTCCGGAAGAATTATCCTGCAGATAGCCGATTGGTATAGCGGCATAAGCGGCGATTTGTTCTTTGATAACGCATCAGTTGTCGTTCCTGAACCTATGACAATGGCGATTTTTGGTCTTGGTCTTCTTTTGATTAAACGTAAAAAATAAACTGTTGATCTCTCTGCCGTCGGCTCGAACGGCGGCAGAGAATTTTTAAAATGCAATTATATAAAATATTTTTTTAATTTAAGGCGGTCTTTTGAAAAAGAAAGCATTTACACTCGTTGAGCTTTTGGTAGTGATTTCGATAATTGCTATGCTGCTTGCGATTTTAATGCCGACATTAAGCAGAGCCAGACAGGGCGGGCAAAGAATTGTCTGTGCCAATCATCAAAAAACCATCGGTCTTGCAAATCAAATTTACGCAAATAGCTGGAACGGCAGTTTTGTGCCCTTATTAGATACTTCGATCGCCAAGCCGGCAGGTACAAAAGGCAATTATACATATTATTGCTGGGTGGCTAATAAAAGTTTCAGAGATTATCTGAACTTTGACAAAAGCAGAACTGAAAAATATAATAGGACAGGCTCTGTTTTCGATGAGACGGGTACTATTATGCCGAACGAATTTTATTGTCCTGCGGATGAAATTGCGAAAAAGAAAAAAGTATCGAGCAAAGGTGTGCTTGTAAGTTTCGGCTATAATGCGACAGATTGGCAGGCCGGTTTTGAAGCATTTAACTGGAAGATTCCAACTTCTAAAAATAACATAAAATTCGCAGGATATAAAGTAACTGATGTTAAAAGTCCCGGAAATGAACTTGCATTGGTTGATTCTGTTGACTGGTATGTTTTTTGGAACAGTGCAGAGTATGCTTCCTATTGGGATAAGTACGGGCAATTAAATCCAGATGAATATGCTGATAAAACAAATGGTATGGGAGGAATTACAATTTACCGCCACAATGAAGGCGCAAATGTTTTATTTTACGATGCGCATGTCAGCTATATGAATAAAAATAAAATTTTTGTAAAGCAAAATCCTTCTTTTCCTGCACGATTAACAAAAGACGCAACAGGAATGTGGTCTGCGAAGTAATTTTCTTGTACAAAAAGTTCAGCTAAAGGCATTTAGTTAATATATTCAGACAACAAGAATAAATAAGGATTTCAGGAGACGGACATGAAAAGATTTTTAATTTTAATCATAGCTTTAGTTTGTGTTTATTTTTATGCATCTGATGTTCAAGCTGAATTGCTTAAAAATCCCGGTTTTGAAGATGGGGACAACCCTGGCTATCACGGACAGGATTGGAATGAATTTACTTGGCCGGAGTATTGGTGGGAATATGGCGATACTGGTGAAGGCGTTTGGTCTTCCTGGAAAAGTGTTTGGGGCGGCTCTCCTTGGGCTGCTCGCAATGGTGACAAACTTTTGGGCATTGGTGCATGGTGGAATGGTAAGTCGCGTTATGTTGGTCAATCTGTAAAGGTTAATTCAGGTGAAGTACTAACATTTAGAGTATGGGCAATGACAGAAAACTGGGGCAATCCAATTGGCGGCTTAATGATTGAATGGAAAGATGAAACTGATTTTACCATTGGTACAGAACTGTATTACGATATTACTTCTGGTGTTCCTTTATCTTACTGGGATAAGAAAGAAATTTCTGCTGTGGTTGTTCCAGAAGGGGCTGTTCAAGCTAATATACAAATGTTTGGTGAATATAATGGCAGTGTGCTTTTCGATGATGCTTCAGTATTTTTTACATACGCGGCAAATGACGAGCAGCCGGCAGACGGAACTTTCGCAAGCCCGGTTACGACAACGCAGCTTTCATGGACAAGGCCTGCGCCGCGCAACGGAACAGATACAATTTATTGCGATGTGTGGTTTGGTACTGACCCTGTTATGCCGGGAACCAATACAAAAATACTTTCTCATACTGCGGCGGATTCAGTCGCTATATCACCGGTTCTTAATCAGACTTATTACTGGAGAGTCGATTGCTATGACCCAGCCGGAGGTTCTGAAATAAAAACCGAAGGGCGCGTATGGAGTTTCAATACAGGCAATAGTGCGCCGGTTGTCGAAGCGGGCAAAAAACAGGCTGTATGGCTTTCGGGCGGTACGGCGACTGTGAAGCTTGATTCAACATCTTCGGATGACGATTTGCCAAATCCACCGGCCGCTTTAACATATAGCTGGATGAAATTGAGCGGGCCGGGAACGGTTGTATTTACACCGAGCAATACTGTTGAAGACCCGAATGCAACATTTACAGTTGCGGGCGATTATATTTTAAAACTTACGGTCAGTGACAGTGAAAAAGATTCGAACGATACTGTTAAAATCAGAGTTTATAATGAGTCTTACACCGGCCTTATAGCTCAATGGAGATTAGATGAGGCTTCGGGTGTTACTGCTGCTGACAATATCGGCAGTCATAACGGGACATTAATCGGCGGGCCGGTATGGCAGCCGAGCGGCGGATATGTTGATGGCGCTCTTTTATTTGACGGCGTTGATGATTATATCAATTGCGGCGGCGGAGTGGAAGACCACAATTTCCCATCATGGGCAGATCTTACAGAAGAAATTACAGTTTCGGCGTGGATAAAAGTTGACGAATTTGATTCGAGCAAAACATGGCAGGCGATTATCAGCAAGGGCGATACCGCTTGGCGATTGGCACGTGCCGGTGATGAGAATGTAATTAATTTTGCGTGCAACGGTCTAAGTCCGAATTTTGATGTACAGGGATTTACGGATGTAACTGACGGTCAATGGCATCACATTGTCGGAACTTATGATGGAACAGAAATTGCGATTTATGTTGATGGGATTCTGGATATCTGGACAGGCAGTCCGGCAGCGGCAACGGGAAGTATTGAATTCGATAATAATGATGTTTACATTGGTTCGAATTCAGAAGAACCAAACCGTGAATTCTCAGGTATGATAGACCAGGTTCGCATTTATGAAATTGGTCTGCCTGCCGACAGGATTGTTGAACTTTTCAGAGAAGACGGCGGTAAGAACAGTTGCGGACAAAATCTGACAGGCGATATTAATGGAGATTGTTATGTAGATTTTGCGGATTTCGCAGAGATGGCGTTTAACTGGCTTAAGTGTAATGATATCGGAAATTTGCATTGTGATTAATAAGTGTTTTGACTAAATTATTATTGCGAGGAGTGTCGATTTGGCGGCACTCCTTTGCATTTTAGATTGCAGGCAAGAAATGTACTTGAATCAAAAAAAGGTTGAGATTTTGGGTTTTATAGATTATACAGGAAGAGCTATATGGCAATTATAAAACCGGAATCGATACCAATGGGTCGCAAAAAAATTAACTTACGTGATGTGGCGAAAGTTGCAGGGGCGAGCAAGTCAACTGTGAGCAGAGTTTTAAATAATAAACTCGGCAACGGATTTACTGTTACGGAAAGCGTTCGCAACCGTATTCTCGATGTTTCGAGGGAATTAGGCTACCGTCCGAATCTTATAGCGCAGAGCCTTTCCAATCAGCAAAGGATGATGATCCATATTCTCGGAGGCTGCCACGCACTGCACGACCTCGGCGATATTTATCAAACAGCGGTGAATGAGATAGTTTCCATTATAGATGATACACTTGAGGACGGCAGCGTAACTGTCGATATGTCTTCTCATCGCGAAAACAAAAGCGAACTTCCTCCGTGGCATATAAATGCGGCAATCATTTTAGCCAAATGCAATGCTTCGACAATCGGGGAACTGGAGCAGGCGAATATTCCGTACATTGTAATAAACGGTCCGGCGGGCAAAAATGGTTCGATGGTTGTTCCTGACG
>MHXZ01000015.1 GCA_001825665.1 Planctomycetes bacterium GWF2_41_51
GATTTTTTAAAATTTTGTTCAAAAAAGTACAAATAAAAAGTTAATAAAAAAATTTATTGTCAAAAAGGCAATTTTTAGAGATTGCCTTAATTTTTAATTTTGACAACTTTTGATGTATCTACTTTTGAGTTAATAGTTGAACCACTTTCTGCCGGTGGTCGATTCTCCTGGTCACTGCTTGCCGTCGATGTCGAGGTTGCATTCTCTATCCAGTCGGCAACAACCTTCGTGGCAATACCCAACAGTGTTACCTGGAGTAAGCCTTGCCCGGTGGTTCCGGCATGCAGGCCGCCGAGTGATTCGCGAACTTCCCGCATGATTCGCTCTTTTGGAGTAGCGTGTGTTTGGAACATCTTTGAAACAAGATATCCAAGGCCTGCGGCAGCCCCCATAGCCAGGTATGGAGATTCCCTGACATATCCTCGCCAATCCAGTTTCTCCTTGAGACGCTCGCTGATTTGCCCGACTGTTTGGGAAATGTTCTCTTCTCCTTTCGCTATATCCTGACGTATAACTTCGGTGCTGCGCTCGACATCCGCTTCCCTTTTGTTGCTTTGATATTCTTTTTCAGCCATTTTTATCCTTTCAGCGTTTGCATTGTTTTCTATTTTTTATAAACTGATTTCTTCAATCGCCTGCAGCCTATGAAGGCAATGGCAACACCGATTAAAGCAAGCGCTGCTCCGGTAACAATCGCGGCAAAGACAGGCGCCATATAAGAAGTGAGTCCGATGATTAATGCGGCACAAAAAGACATAAACGCAGCAAAACTGATGAGCGTTCCGATCGCAACCGTTAATGCTCCGTTTCGAACACCTCTCGCCTTTTCCCGAACCCCCTGAATTGCAAGCTCAATTTCATCCTGAACGATAGCGGCTGAATTTTTGGCAAGCCGTTCCAATAGTTCAGTGAGGGATTCACGTTGTGTTGCAGGATCTTTGTTTGTCTCTTTGTCGTTCATTGTAAAAAAATTCCTGACTTACCTGCGTCGAAAAATAGCCCCGATAATCAGCCCGACGGTTCCTGCTATCAATAGACTGCGTCCCGGGCTCTGCCTTACGTATTCTCTGACATCGGCATCTGCCTGCTTACAATCGAATTGCCGAATGTACTCCGCTGAATGATCCAACCATTCTGATGCCTGCTTTCCACATTGAGCTGCGCCGGATTGCCCATCCATGTCTGCCGCTTTTTCGCCTATAACATCAGCAACATTATGCAGTTTATCAGCAATAATATTTTTGATATTTTCGAAACGGGTTGACTTACCTGACCCTTTTGATTCCGCCGTGGTTTCTTCAGCTTTATCAACTGTCTTACTGTTTACTTCCATAGTTTACCTCACAAAAAGTTAAGGTTTAATCTCGGTTCATTACTTGTATCTCTGTAAGACTTCCTAGATTAAAAATTATTATATTTGAATTATCGACAGGCCGATTAATAATCAACGGTGCCGGGATAGAAAAATAAAAACAGAAAAACTAATAGTGGTCTTATAAACGCTCAACGGCGAACCAAGAGCACAATCACTATGATAAGAATAATAAGTCCCACGCCGCCGCCCCAGTAGATGTACGGGCCTCTGGCGAGAACAGGTGTAAGAACATTTGCTATAACAGTAAACATGATAAGACTCCTAATCTGGGATTTCCCTATATAACCCGATATTCCACATATTAAACACTTGGCCGCACAACCAAACCTTTCAGCTTTGCAATAACAACAAAACTCTCTTAGCCCAACTACATTATATTTAAATTGTTTTATATTTTATTTCGGGGTCCCTTTAGCCCAAACGGCAAGCTGCGGCCCCATCAGCTTATCATCATCTGAATTGCAGATGCTTGAGTGAATCTAATAGATTCAAATTTTTTAACAATTTATATTCTTTTATTCTTCTGCCGCAATACTGCGTGTAGAGGAAATTCTTAGCAGGATGATAACATAAGTTCAAACTGTGTAAATCAGTGTAGAGCCCGACTTTTATGTAGGATAAATCGTCTTGCCATTGTCAGTAAAATTCCTTACACTGGAGCAATGTAATATGAAATGATTGAAATATGAGCAACTAAATCGGCTGGAGTGCAACCGTTTTGCGGTGGTACTATATCAAAGCTAAATTAAGGAAATTGAATTGTAAGTTTTATATTCTTTTCATAGGGTACAGGGAACAGGGTACAGAAACTATACCCTAAACCCTATACCCTGTCCCCTGTTTTCATTATAATTTTTCTGCGATTTGGATGGCGTTTAATGCAGCGCCTTTGCGAATCTGGTCGCCTGAAACCCAAAGGTTAATGCCTTTATGATCCGGCAAAGATTCATCCTGACGGATTCTGCCGACATAGACATCGTCATTATCGGCGGCATCGAGCGGCATCGGAAAACGATTGTTCTTCTGGTCGTCGAGGATTGTAACGCCGGGGGCGTGTTCAAGCAGCTTGCGGACTTCATCAGGTGTAATCGAATCTGTGAATTCGAGGTTGATGCTTTCACAGTGGCAGCGCGGAACCGGAATCCTGACGCAGGTACAGGTAATCGCGATATCGGGACAATGGAAAATTTTCCTTGTCTCTTTTACCATCTTCATTTCTTCTTCGTTGTAGCCGTTGGGGCCGATTGCTGAATCGTGGCTGAAGATGTTGAAGGCAATTTGATATTTGAATTTGTTCATCGTCGGGTCTTTGCCTTCGAGAATTTCTTTTGTCTGATTGAAAAGCTCGGTCATACCGGCCTGACCTGCGCCGCTGACGGCCTGATACGTGCTGACGACCATCCTTTTAATAGGATTGGCTTTGTGCAGCGGCCAAATCGGGACGTTGGCAATAATCGTCGAGCAGTTCGGATTGGCGATGATGCCCTTGTGTTTTTTTATGTCTTCGGGATTGACTTCCGGAACAACCAGCGGAATTTCAGGAACCATTCTGAATGCACTGGAGTTGTCAACGACAACCGCGCCTGCTTTTACTGCCGCATCGGCAAATTCTCTGCTGCGCGATGCGCCTGCGCTGAAAAGAGCAATATCGACGCCTTTGAAACAGTTTTGTGTCAGTTCCTCGACTGGATAATCTTTGCCGTTGAACTTTTGTGTTTTGCCGAGCGATCTCGCTGATGCGAGCATTTTTATTGATTTAACAGGGAAATTTCTCTGTTCTAAAATTTTGATGAACTCCTGGCCTACCGCGCCAGTTACGCCTGCGATTGCTACATTTTTCGACATTATTTGTTTCCTTAAAAGTGCTTTAAATCATTTAAAAGCCGAGACATACTATAAACTTACGTATCGAAAGTCAAGGAAAGATAGGGAATTTACTTAAAAATCAGTTTTTCTGTTGTATCCTATTAATATAGATTATATAATGACCAATCTATGACTAAACAGACAAGAAATATCGATTTTAATTCAACAGCAGCAAACCTGTGGCAATCCCTTTGCGGACTCGCTCTTATTTTGCGCCAATAGGCGCATACACAAATCTTTCCTATCTTCCATATTTATTATTGTTTATTGAAATTCGAATCATTTTATTGCATAATCTCTATTTTGGGATTCATAAAGGAGACATGATATGTCTGCTGAACAAAAAATTATAGTTTTCGATACGACGCTGCGAGACGGCGAACAGGCGGCAGGTACTCGGCTTGGAGTAAGGGAAAAGCTGGAACTTGCGATGCAGCTTGCGCGGCTGGGCGTTGATGTAATCGAAGCGGGTTTTCCGATTTCCTCGCCGCAGGACTTCGAAGCTGTGCAGTTAATTTCTCAGGAGGTTAGCGGGCCGACAATTTGTGCGCTTACACGTGCAGTGGAAAAAGATATCGATTCGGCAGGCGCTGCGCTGCAAAATGCAAAAAAATCGCGAATACATACCGGCCTTGGCATCAGCGATATTCATATCGCAAGCAAGTTCAAGGATGACAAGTACGGCAAAACGCTTGAACAAAAAAAAGCCAAAGCGATTGATATGGGAGTTAAGGCTGTCAAACGCGCTAAACAATATACCGATGATATCGAATTTTATTGCGAAGATTCTGGCAGGGCTGATAAGGAATATCTTTATAAAGTGGTCGAAGCGGTTATCGCCGCCGGTGCTACAACGGTAAATATTCCTGATACGACAGGCTATTCGATTCCGGAACAGTTTGGGAAATTGATCGCTGATATAATTAAAAATGTTCCGAATTCGAAAAAAGCAATTTTCAGCGTTCACTGCCATGATGACCTTGGAATGTCTGTCGCAAATACTCTGGCGGGCGTCGCTCACGGCGCGAGACAGATTGAATGCACTATCAACGGTGTCGGCGAAAGAGCGGGCAATGCTTCGCTTGAAGAATCTGTGATGGCGATAAGAACGCGCAAGGATTTCTTTAAAGTCGATACAAATATTAATGTGAAAGAACTTTACAAAACAAGCAGAATGGTTTCTGAAATGCTCGGAATTTTTGTTCCGCCGAATAAATCGGTTGTCGGAGCGAATGCTTTTGCGCACAGCAGCGGGATACACGTTGATGGTTTTCTGAAAAATCCGCTGACTTATGAAATTATGAAGCCCGAAGATGTCGGCCAGCCCAAGAGCGCTGTTGTTTTGACTGCGCGAACGGGAAGGCACGGCCTTAAACACAGATTGACAGAGCTTGGGTATGAAGTATCTGAATCAGAGCTTGAGATTATTTACCAGAGATTTCTGGATGTGGCGGACAAAAAGACGGAAGTCTTCGATGAAGATATTGCCGCACTTGTCGGCGATGAAAGACGAACGGCCGAGCAGGTGTATGAACTTCAATATCTTCATGTCGCCTGCGGAACGGGAACACTGCCGACGGCGAGCGTTAAAATGAAAGTCAATGGTAAAGAGGCACTTGTTACGGCGGCGGCGTGCGGTGACGGGCCGGTCGATGCAGCGTATGAAGCGATAAGAATCGCGACGGGACAATCGCCGAAGCTTGATCTTTATACGATTAAAGCTGTTACCGGCGGCAAAGAAGCACTCGGCGAAGCGACTGTAAAAGTGATTGATAATGAAGGTATAAGATTCACCGGAAGAGGTGTTTCGACGGATATAATAGAAGCATCGGCAAAAGCGTATGTCGATGCAATAAATAGAATGGTTGCGAAAAAATAATCTTATCGCAGATTACACTGATTAAAATGATTTTTATAATCCGTGAAATCTGCGTAATCAGTGATAAATAGAAAAGTTTTTTAGGAATATTTGAACTATGGGAATGACAATAACGGAAAAGATACTTGCCGCGGCGGCAGGTAAAAGCAAAGTTGAACCCGGCGATTTAATCGATGCGAAAATCGATTGCATAATGTGCCACGATGTAACGACACCGGCGGCGATATCGATGCTCAAGGAAAAAGGAATAGACAAAGTTTTCGATAAGGAAAAAATTGTCGTAACGCCAGACCATTTCCAGCCGGCAAAGGATATCAAAAGTGCCGAGCTGCACAAAAGACTCGATACCTGGGCAAGAGAAAAAGAAATACGATATTATTATCCGCTGGGCAAAGCGGGCGTGTGCCATGCATTGCTGCCGGAACAGGGACATATCAAGCCGGGCGAAGTAATTGTCGGCGGAGATAGTCATACGTGCACTTACGGCGCTTTTGCGGCTTTTTCGACGGGTATCGGCTCGACAGATTTGGCAGCTGCTATCGCGACAGGGACACTTTGGTTCAGGGTTCCGGAAACGATAAAATTCGTTCTTAACGGTAAACTTTCGAAAGGCGTTTACAGTAAGGATGTAATCTTGGCGGTTATCGCGAAAATCGGAACTGACGGCGCACTTTACAAGGCAATGGAATTTGTCGGCCCGACTCTTAAAGAGATATCGATGGAAGCGCGAATGACCATTACCAATATGGCAATCGAAGCGGGCGCTAAGAACGGCATCATCGGTTTCGATGAAATTACGAAAAAATATCTCGATGAACATCTGAAAGATAAAAAGGCTTATAAAGTTTATGAGTCTGACAAAAACGCGAACTACGAACAAACAATCGAAATCGATTGCTCGAAACTCGAACCGATAGTCGCGCTGCCTCATCTGCCAAGCGGCGGACAGGCGATAAGCAAATGCAGTGGAATTAAGATGGATCAGGCTTATATCGGAAGCTGCACAAATGGACGCATCGAAGACTTGAGAATTGCCGCTTCAATAATGCGCGGCAAAAAGGTCGCGATAAGAACGATTATTGTGCCTGCGACACCGGTAATATGGAAACAGGCGAAAGATGAAGGCCTGTTCGATATCTTCTATGAAGCTGATTGCGTTATCAGCGCACCAACCTGCGGAGCGTGCCTCGGCGGATTTATGGGAATTCTGGCCGCCGGTGAAAAATGCGTAAGCACAACTAACCGTAATTTTGTCGGCAGAATGGGAAGCCCGAAAAGCGAAGTATATCTGGCTTCTCCGGCAACAGCAGCGGCAAGTGCAATTGAAGGCAAATTGGTTGATTGCAGAAAATATTTATAAAGGGTACAGGGGACAGGGTATAGGGTACAGTTCTATCCCCTAAACCCTATACCCTAACCCCTAAAGGAGTTTTTTTTATGGCAAAAGCACATGTATATAAACGAGATCATATAAATACGGATGAAATTATTCCGGCAAGGTATCTTAATACAGATAATATGGCTGAATTGGCGGCGCATTGTATGGAAGACCTTGATACGAATTTTGTGAAAAAATGCAAGCCGGGTGACTGCATAGTCGCAGGTGACGATTTCGGCTGTGGTTCGAGCAGGGAGCACGCGGTGTGGGCATTGCAGGGCGCTAAGGTCGGAGCGGTTATCGCAAATAGTTTTGCGCGGATTTTTTACCGTAACTGCATCAATTGCGGCTTTTATCCTATTGAACTCGAAGACGCAGCGGGAAAAATTAACGACGGCGATGAAATTGAAGTCGATTACAAAAAAGGCGTGATTACTAACATAACACGGGAAATAGAATTAACGTTTAAGCCGCTGCCCGATTTCGCGATTGAAATAATCAATGACGGCGGATTACTGGAACATATAAAGAAAAGCAGCCACTAAGACACAAAGGCACGAAGAAAAAATTAAAAAGGAAAGGAACAAATGAAAACGTATAATATAGCTGTAATGGGCGGCGACGGCACAGGGCCGGAAGTAACGGTTGAGGCCGTAAAGGTTTTAAAAACTGCTGCCTCGAAATGCGGATTTAAAGTCAATCTCACCGATTTTGATTTCGGCGGTGAAAGATATAAACGGACGGGCGAAACACTGCCGGACAGCGCAATTGAAGAATTCCGTAAATTCGATGCGATTCTGCTGGGCGCTATCGGTCATCCGGATGTAAAGCCGGGAATTCTTGAAAAAGGCATTTTGCTCAAAGCACGTTTTGCTCTTGATCAATATATAAATCTTCGGCCTGTCAGGTTGTATCCCGGCGTTGAGTGTCCGCTGAAAGACAAGGGACCAAAAGAAATCGATTATGTAGTTGTTCGCGAAAATTCAGGCGACGCGTATACCGGTACAGGCGGCATAACATTAAAAGGAACGCCAAACGAAGTAGCAGTTCAATCAATGGTTTACAACAGGTTCCAGGTTGACAGATGTTTGAAATACGCATTCGAATACGCCAGGAAGAACGGCAAAAAAGCTCGAGGAGTCGGCAGCGAGAATACGCTCGGCCTCGTCGGCAAAACAAATGTTCTTACATTTGTTTATGACCTTTGGGAAAGAGCATTCCATGAAATGGGTCAAAAAGAATATCCTGATATTCGCAGAGATTATTATCACGTTGACGCGACATGTATGTGGATGGTTAAGAGTCCCGAATGGTTCGATGTTCTTGTTACCGGCAATTTGTTCGGCGATATCATCACCGACCTCGGCGCTATAACACAAGGCGGAATGGGAATCGCTGCCGGCGGCAATATCAATCCGAACGGCGTTTCGATGTTCGAGCCAATCGGCGGAAGCGCACCAAAATATACCGGTATGGGGGTTATCAATCCTTTGGCGGCAATTTGCGCAGCTCAGATGATGCTCGAAACACTCGGCGAAGAAACCGCGGCAAAGAAAATTGATACAGCCGTTCGATTCGTAACCGCAAACAAGATGAAGAGCATGGCCGCGGGCAAAATGGGCTTTTCAACTTCCCAGGTTGGCGATTTAGTCGCTGCTGAAGTTGCAAAGTAATTTAAAAGTTAAAAATTATGAGTCCTGCACTTAACTAATTAAGTGCAGGATCTTTTTTAAAAGATTTCTCGACTTCGCTTTGCTCCGCTCGAAATGACAAGTGAGTGTATTATGCCGGCGAATTTAACACCAGATTATTTTAAGGCTGAAAAGTGGTTCAAGCAAGCGGCCACTGACGAGGAGAAAATATTAGCGCTTGAAGAAATGATGCGCGTAATCCCCAAGCATAAAGGCACAGAACATATGCGTGCCGATATGCGAAAAAAATTAAGCGGACTCAAAGAATCAGCGGAAAAAAAGAAAAAAGGCTTGCAGCACGGTTTCGATATATTTCACATTCCAAAAGCAGGAGCAGGCCAGGTTGCATTATTAGGTTTGCCCAACAGCGGCAAAAGCGCAATCGTTTCCTCCATCACCAATGCGAAAACGCAAGTCGCTGATTTTCCTTTCACAACGAATGCACCAATTCCGGGGGTGGCACAATTCGAAGATATAAAAATTGAAATCGTAGATATGCCGCCGATAACAGCAGAGTTCGCACCCGCGGGGATAGTAAATGCTTATCGAAATTGTGATTTGATTGGAATCTGCATAGATTTAAGCGGGGACATTGCGGAGCAGGTAAAGGTTTGTCTTAATTTTCTTGGGGAAAAAAGATTACTGGCGGACGAAAACAATCCGTTAGGCAAGAAATGTTTTATTATCGCAACGAAAGCAGACTTATCGCCAACGGAAAAAATTGACGAATTGAAAAAACTGCTGATAAAGCCTTTTGAAGTTGTGCCGGTATGCCCAGATGATCTGGATAGTCTTGAAATAATGCTCACAGCGATTTTCAGGCTCCTTGACATTGTCAGGGTGTACGCGAAAAAGCCCGGTCAGCCTGCGGATATGAAAGAGCCTTTTGTGCTGCATAAAGGTGCTACAGTGGCGGATTTGGCAATATCGATACACAGAGAACTTGCGGAAAAATTGAAGAATGCCCGATGCTGGGGTAGGAATGTGCATGATGGTCAAAACGTGCATAAAACTCATATACTATGCGACAAAGATATTATAGAATTACATTTTGCCTGATATTGTTTTTTATTCATTCATCTGAACTGAAAGGAACCCAGCCGATGACGAATAATAAAGTTGAGTTGACTATTGACGCAGAAAAAATTAAAGAGCCGATTTCAAAATATATCTACGGCCAGTTTATCGAGCAGATGGGCAGATGCATTTACGGCGGGATATGGGCGGAAATGCTCGATGACAGGAAATTTTTCTATGAACCCGGAACGGCCGAATCGCCTTGGAAGAATATCGGTCGAAAGAACTCTTTGAAAATGAACCGCTCTGAACCTTATGTGGGCAGGCATTCACCTGTCATAAAATCCGGCGGTATAGAACAGGGAGGACTTGGGCTTGTCGAAGGGAAAAAATATATCGGCAAAATCATAGTATCTGCGAAAAAGAAAACCACTTTGAATTTAAGTTTAACCTGGGATGACAGCAGGCACTCAATAAAAATAAAAATCAAATCCGGAGGTTATGAAACATACCCATTCAAATTCATATCAGGCGGCAATGCCGATAATGGCAAAATAGAAATTGCCGGAAATGATGAATTTACTATCGGAGCGGTTTCGATGATGCCTGCTGATAACGTTAAAGGCATGAGAGCCGATACATTAAAATTGCTGAAGGAATTGAATGCGCCGATTTATCGCTGGCCGGGAGGAAATTTTGTAAGCGGCTATGATTGGCGCGATGGCATCGGACCGATTGATAAACGCGAGCCGAAGAAAAATCCGGCATGGAAAGGCATCGAGCACAATGATTTCGGCATTGACGAATTTATGGTTTTCTGCAAGGAAGTTAGGGCCGAGCCGTTGATTGTTGTTAATACCGGTTTTGGAGACGCAAACAGCGCAGCTGAAGAAGTTCGATATATCAATATCAAAAAGAAATATAATGTTAAATGGTGGGGAATCGGCAACGAAATGTACGGCAATTGGCAATTAGGCCACATGTCGCTCGAACAATATGTTCATAAGCATAACTGGTTTGTCAATACGATGGAGGAAGTTGACCCGTCGATTAAGTGCATTGCGGTTGGTGATGCGGGGCCGTGGTCGGAAGGTATGCTGAAGAACTGTGCTGAAAATATGGATCTTATAAGTGAGCATTTTTATTGCAGCCAGAAAGAAGATTTGATCGAGCATGTTCAGCAGGTTCCGCAGGCGGTTGCAAATAAAGTTGCTGCGCATCGTGAGTATCGCAAAACTATCGATTCGCTAAAAGACAAAGATATCAGAATAGCGATCGATGAATGGAATTACTGGTATGGCGAGCATGTATTTGGTGAGCTTGGCACTCGTTATTATTTGAAAGACGCTCTCGGTATAGCGGCAGGTCTGCATGAGATGTTCAGGAATACAGATATAATTACGATGGCAAATTACGCTCAGACTGTAAATGTTATTGGCGCGATAAAGACAAGCAAAACGGCCGCTGCGATTGAGACTACCGGGCTTGTTTTAAAACTTTATCGAAAGCAATTTGGCGAGCTGCCGATTGAGATAGCTGAGAAGACTGAACCGCTCGATGTTACGGCAGCCTTAACGAAAGACCGAAAATTTCTGACTATTGGAATTGTGAACCCTTCAAATAATAGCAGCTCTCTTCCAATCATAATAAAAAATCTCAAATTGAGCAGCAAAGGAAAAGTATGGACAATCAGCCATGACGACCCGATGGCATTTAACGACCCTGACAAAGCGCATGTTGTTAAAATTGCGGAAAAAAAGATTTCTGGTATAATTGATTCTCTGGAAATTTTACCGTTGAGTATTACTTTGTTCAGATTGGAGTTAAGAAATGGAATGCAAGAAGAATGAGAATATGAATTTCTGTACCTGTTCATATCCGGGCTGCGATAACAAAGGTATATGCTGCCAGTGCCTGCAATATCACCTCGCGTCGAAACAACTGCCCGGCTGCTGTTTTCCGAAAGATGTGGAAAAAACTTACGACAGAAGTTTCAAAGCCTTTGCCAAGGCATGGAATTTATAAATTTATCTGCTCGATGATTTTATCGACAGTTTGCTCATGGCTTAAATTGAGACAATCTATCGTAACTTCCGCCCATTTTTCATAAAGGGGGGTGCGTTTTTTATATAGATCATCGAGAGTTTGGCCCTTGCTCATTACAACGCCGCGAATGTTCAAATCTGTCAATCGCTTTTTTATCATCTCAAGCGGCAGGTCAAGATAAACAATGATACCGTTAGATTTTAAATGGTTCATCGCTTCGTTGCTGTAAACTGCGCTTCCGCCGGTGGCGATTACACAATCGGTTTTATCGATGCAGCAAATATGTTCTGATTCGATTTTGCAGAACTCCTCTAAACCGTCAGAGTCGATAATGTTTTGAAGCGTCCTGCCGACAACGGCCTGGATATAAACATCCGTATCGAGAAAATACCTGCCGAGTCTTTTTGCGAGCAGAACACCGATAGTGCTTTTGCCGACAGCGGGCATACCAATAAGAACGATATTTTTTTTTGTGTCCATACTTACTTCTTCAAAACCGCTTCGAGCAAAAGTTTTGTATTTTTATCATTCGGGTCGATTCGCAAAGCATCGTTATATGCTTTTACTGCTTCGGCAGTTTGGCCGTTTCTTTGAAGCAGGATACCTAAATTTCGATACATTTCAATATCACTGGGCCTGGACTTCAAAACAAAACGAATTTCATTTATCGCTTCTGCGGTTTTGCCAAGACTTGCCAGAGCCATGCCGCGGTAACCGTGTGCGAATACATTTTGCGGTTCAAACTCGAGAACCTTATCGCAAATTTCCAGAGATTCCTGAAATTTTTGCTGCTCATTAAATGTCAAAGCAAGATTCACATACGCATCGGCATAATCAGGCTTGAATTTTATCGCCTGCTGATAGCACCAGGCTGCCTGTTCATAATTATTTATTTTCTTCAGAGCATTGCCGAGATTGTAATAAGCCTGCGGAAATTGGGGTTTATATTTTAATGCAAGACGAAATTGCTCGACCGCTTCGAGGATTCTGCCTGCATTCATGAGACCGCAGCCGAAATCATTTAGAACTTCCGGAGATTGGGGCTTCATTGCTATTAATTTTTTAGATTCTTCGATTGCTTCATCGTATCTGCCGGCATCGTTTAGACACGCGGCGTAATTTGCGTTAATGATAAAATTTGTTTTGGTTATATTTAAAGTATGAGCGAAAAGCGTTAAGCTGTCTTTCCAGTATTTTACCTGCTGAAAAGATATTACACTCCAGAAAATTAATACCGCTGCCGCCGGCACAGCAATTAAATTATACCGTTTTCGGGAGATAAATTCTTTCGCAGCAAATGCGATAATAACAAATAAGCCGGTCAAAGGCATATAAGTATATCTGTCTGCAATCGCGTGTGCACCGACCTGAACAAGTCCGATTACGGGAAAAAGCGTACCCAAATACCAAAGCCAGCCGAAAAGGAAAAATTTATGTTTGCGGGCCAGACGGATAGAAATTATTGAAATTAATAAAAGTACAATTCCGCTGATTATAACCTTCGCAGCCGGTATCCCTCCTGCTGGGAAAGGATACAAACATGCGAGATTCATTGGCCAAATCATTTTCAAAATGTAATCGGCATAGGAAACGATAATATTTCCGATTCTCAATTTAAGTCCGTAAAATTCAATGTTTGTTATCGCTCCGCTGCTGTGCTGAACAAGATAAGTAATTACAGATAATGCGGCAGAGCAGATAAAGAACGGAATTTTTTCTATCAGCAGACTTTTCGAAAATTTTCGCTCAAGCGGCCAGTAATCAAGCAAGAGTAAAACAAACGGAATAGTAACAAGCATCGGCTTGGACATCAAACCGAGAATAAAGAACAAAAGTGCAGATAAGTACCATTTAACTTTCTGGTCTTTGACATAATTGACATACGCAATCATCGTCAAAATCCAAAAAAGCGTACTAAGCACATCCTTGCGTTCCGCTATCCACGCTGCGGATTCGACATGCAGCGGATGAAGCGCAAATGCCGCCGCGATAAAAACCCTCGGCCATAATGATGAGGTCATCTTTTTAAATAAATAAAACAGCAGGAGGGAATTTGCGATATGAAATAAAATATTTATTATATGATGGCCGCCTGCACAATCTTTGAAAAGCTGATAATCAAGCGTATGTGAAAGCCATGTGAGCGGATGCCAGTTGCTTGCGTAGCCGGAGGTAAATGCCCATTTAATATTTTTGAAATCGAAACCATTCTGTACGTTTTTATTGTCAGTTACGTAAACATCATCATCGTATTTGACAAAATCAAATTTGTATACCGGCCAATATACCGCAATTATTGCAGCGGCAAGAAAAGCACATATCAAAATTGATTTTTTATTTTTTTTCATTTTTTTGCAATGCCACGTTAAGTTCTTTTTTCAAAATAGAATTATCCGGCTCAATCTGTAATCCTGTTTGATACGCTTTTACCGCTTCATCGGTTTGATTCATTTCGTTCAATGTTATCCCAAGGCAAATATACGCATCGACATAGTCAGGCTTTATTTTAATAGTATCATAATAATATGCAGCAGCCTCCTGCATATTCCCTTTGTGTCTCGCAACAAGCGCAAGATTAAAATATGCTTGTGCGAGGTCTGGTTTATATTTTAACGCAAGTTTAAATTGTTCGCCCGCTTCGTCGATTCTGCCGGTCTGGAGCAAAACCGCACCAAAATTGCAATAAGCCTGAAACGAATCGGGTTTCATTTTCAGCAGTTCATGCGATTGCATTATCGCTTCATCGAATCTATTTTGGCCGATTAAATAATTTATATAGTTTCCCATAATGATATGATTGTTTTTCGTATTGCGCAGGGTGTTGGTATACAGAGTTTCATCATTTTTCCAGCAGCTTACCTGCCCGGAAGCAATAAAGCCCCATATCAATAACAAAATAATCGAAAGAGAAATGCGATTTTGCTTTGATAAAAATTCTTTTGCGCTGAAAGCGAGGATAATAAAAAGCCCGATATAAGGCACGTAAGTATATCTGTCTGCCATCGCCTGCGGGCCAACCTGAACAATACCGATAACCGGAACAAGAGCGCCGAGAAACCAGAGCCAGCCGACAGTAAAAAATTTATGTTTCCTCAAAGCGTAAATAAAAATTATTGAAAGAACTATTAATACTAAAAAAGAAAGAGCGATTTTTAAAATATTTATATTGCCCGGATGAGGATATAAAACTGCCAGTCCTACAGGGTAAATCATTTTTACAATATAAGTTGCGTATGAAACAGCCGCATTGTAAATTCTTGTGCATAAGCCGAATGATTCTCCCGATTCCATAGCGCCGCCCCGACGCTGAACCATATAGGTTATTACGCAGGAAGATACAGCCAATATAAAGAACGGAATTTTTTCAAGAAATAAACCTCTGGAAAACTTTCTCTCCAGCGGCCAGTAGTCAAGCAAGAGCAAAACAAATGGAAGCGTAACGAGCATAGGTTTTGACATCAGGCCAAGAGCAAATAATATTATCGCTGCCAAATACCACTTAATTTTTGGATTCTTTGCATAATTGACATACGCAAGCATCGTCAAAATCCAAAAGAACGTACTAAGCACATCTTTGCGTTCCGCAATCCACGCGACAGATTCAACGTGCAGCGGATGAAGAGCAAACGCCGCAGCAATAAAAAAACTCGGCCACAGCGAGGAAGTAATTTTTTTCAAAAGGTAAAATAATAGAATTGTATTTGCGAGATGAAACAGAACATTGGTTAGATGATGCCCGCCAGCCCATTTTTGGAATAATTGGTAATCAATAGTATGTGAAAGCCACGTGAGCGGATGCCAGTTGCTTGCCAGGCCTGCTGTTGATGCCCATTTTATGGTTTTTAAATTCAGGCCGGTGTGAATATTTTTGTTGTTGATGACGTAAACGCCGTCATCGTAATGCCTTATAAAATCAAACTTATACACCGGCCAATAAACCGCGATAACCGCGGCGGCAAGACAGATACTTATCCACATCGTAGAGTATCTGTTGGTTTTTGCGGGCATCTTTTAACTCTTAAAAGTAAATTTTTTACCAGTAAGCTGTTCATAAGCTTCAATATACTTAGCGCTTGTTTTTTCGCGCACATCATCCGGCAGTTCGATACCTTTTCCGGATTTGTCGAAATTAATGCTCTCGAGATAATTTCTGACAAACTGCTTATCATAACTTTCCTGGTCTCTGCCTGCCTGGTATTTATCTGCCGGCCAGAATCTCGATGAATCAGGAGTCATCGCTTCATCAATAAGAATTATCTTATCGCCGACAACGCCCCACTCAAATTTGGTATCCGCGAGAATAATGCCTTTTTTCTCAGCATACGCGGATGCTTTATTAAATATCTCAATACTTCTGTCTCTTACGTAATTCGCGTTTTTTTCGCCTATAATTTTTACGCATCTGTCGAAATCGATATTTTCATCGTGTGCGCCGAGTTCCTCTTTTGTCGCGGGTGTAAAAATCGGCTGCGATAGTTTTGAGCATTGCTTTAAACCCGCAGGAAGTTTATGTCCGCAAACGGTCTGATTTTGCTGATACTCTTTCCATCCTGAACCAGCCAGATAACCTCGAACCACACATTCGACAGGCAGCACTTTTGTTTTCGTTACGAGCATACTTCTGCCGGCAAGCTGCGCTGCATTATCGCTGAACGGTTTTGGAAAATCTTTGACATCATCGCTGATTAGATGATTTTCAACCGTGTCCGAAAGAAATTCGAACCAGAACTTTGATATTTGCGTAAGAACAATACCTTTATAAGGAATGCCGTTGGCCATTATGACATCGAAGGCGCTTATTCTGTCTGAAGCGGCAATGAGCAATTTGTCTCCAAGGTCATAAATATCTCGAACTTTTCCGTGTTTGGCGTTTGTGCCGGGAATATTTGTTTGCAGTACAACGTCAACCATTTTAACTCCTTTAAGGTTTTTTTGTTAATTTTTGCGTATAATAAATTATAACGGTAGTATTGTCAAGGTGTTATACATCCCTAAAAATTCCCGCTTTTATCTTTTATTTTGATATTATCGAGGCTATACTATTCGTTTCTGTTTTTAAATGGAAACTATTAAGAAAGGAAATATATGATTAATTTTAAAAACGTTTTAATATCAATAACAGCAATTCTTTTAATTGCAAATTTTTCTTTTGCCGCTTCTAAGAAAAAAGCTCCAAAGGAAAAAGCACCTGAAGCCGAGACAAAAGTGATAGAAGAACAAGCCGCCCCGTCTCCTGAACCAACTCCAGAGGCGGCTCCCGCTCCCGCACCAACTCCCGAACCAGCTCCCGAACCGAACAAACCAGCCGAAGCAAACCAGCCAAATCCAAACGCTGTTGCAGTCGTTGTTAACGGCACCGAGATCACCGAAGGCCAGATTAATAAGGTTCTGGATGCAAGAATGGAACAGCTCGCAAGCAGAATTCCTCCGAATATGAAAGACCAGTATCGCCAGCAAATGAGAAAACGTTTGATGGAGCAGTTGGTAATCGAGGAAATTCTCAGCCAGAAAGAAAAAGCAAAGAACATCACCGTCAGCCAGGCAGATGTGAACGAGCAGGTTCAGCAGCAGATGAAGCAGCAGAATCTTACCCTTGATGAATTCAAATCACTGCTGAAAGCTTACGGCACAAATTACACTGAATTTGAGCAGAACGTGCGCAAGAAGCTGGCGTTTGAAAAACTTATGGAAGATGAATTTGCAGGCAAAATAACCGAACCCAACGAACAGCAGGCAAAAGCTTTTTATGATGAAAACATCGAGCAGTTCAAGGAGCCTGAAAAGATTCACGCTAAACATATCCTTATAAAAGCCGAAGATTCAAATGATCCTAACCAGGCCAAAGCAGCCGCAAAAGCAAAAGCCGAGGATCTCCTGAAGAAAATCAAAGAAGGCGCAGATTTCGATGAACTCGCAAAAGAACATTCAGCCTGTCCATCAGGCAAAAACGGCGGCGACCTCGGTGAACAGCCTAAAGGAACATTCGTTCCCGCTTTCGAAAAGGCAGCTTATGCTCTCGAACCAAACCAGGTCAGCGATGTAGTTGAAACTGAGTTCGGATACCATATCATTAAATTAGTTAAACATTCAGAAGCGAAAACGACAACTTTCGAACAGGCCAAAGAAAAGATTATGCAGCACTTGACAAACCAGCAAAAAGAAGGTGTCGTTGTCAATTATATTCAGCAGATAAAGAAAGAAGCTGATATAAAATTCACTAACCCAGAAGATAATTTCGAAACTCCGGCCCCAAGACCAGTTATGCCGGAAAGAACAAGGCCCGATAAAAACGAGCCGAATAACTAAAAATACGATAAAATTTGAGAAAACCCGTAATTTCTTGAAGTTACGGGTTTTTTTATGCGCATTATTTTGACATATTATAAGAATAAAATAGGTTTTTTGAGATTTGCAAGCTCCACATGAATTGTATATAATGCCGCATTAAAGGACTGGAGCTAAATTATGGATAAAAAAGTAGTTGTTGTTCTAACCGTATTTTGTTTGACCGTAGTGGGAATTTGCGAAACATGGCGGCTTGGAAGCGACCAGCAGTGGCAAAAAATAAGTGACACCAACTCTATCGGACAACAGCCCGCCGATGATTCTTTCAGTTACGCCGCTTCACAGGCAAAACAATTCGCCTCATCAGGACAGGCCGGCAAAGCAAAAAAAGCTTACGCGAACCTTAAAAAAAGTTATCCTCAAATCGCAGGCGGTGATTACGATGCTTATGTAAAAGCTGAACTGCTTTACTCAAAACGAAAATATGTAAAAGCCGCTCAGGCATACAGCGACCTGCTCGAAAAATATCCGGAAAGTTCGCTCAGACAGGCTGCTCTCGAAAGAGAATATCAAATCGGTTCTGCTTTTCTTCACGGCCATAAAAGAACCGTGCTTCTGGTTTTCAAATTGAACGCCTACGAAGAGGGCACCGAGATTATGAATAAAATTGCCGACATCGCAGGCGACGCTCCAATCGCGAAAAAAGCGATTGAAACTCTCGCTCGTTCAAGAGAAAAAAGAGGCGCTTACGATGAAGCCTATCTCGCGTGGGCAGATGCCGCAAATCGATGGCCTACCGGAGAAACAGGCAAGGATTCCCTACTCGGAATGGCAAGAAGTCTCGAACAGGAATACAAGGGACCGACTTTTGACGGCAAAGTGCTCGAAAGCTCAAAAAGCTATTATGAGGAATACGTTGAAAAATTTCCCGAATCAGCACAGCAATCCGGTCTAACAGATAAGGTCGAACAGATTGAAAGTCAATTGGCGGAAAAGGAATTGACAATCGCCGATTATTACGCCAGAACTGCCAGTTATACTTCCGCGGATTTATATTATCAGCGGGTCATAGACCAGTGGCCCGATACTGTTTCAGCGAAAAAAGCTGAAGAAAAATTACCGGGAATTAAAAAATTGATAGCTGATTCGCAGACCCCTAAAAAGAAAAAATTTAATTGGAAAGGACTCTTCTTATGAAAAATTCGAAATTCGAAAACCGAAATTCGAACTTCATATTTTTTTTGATTTTGCTGGTTTCATGTCCTTGTTTTTGTTTCGTAGGTTGCAGCGGATATACTAACCGGTCTTTATATGATGAAAAGCTAAGAACCGTTTATGTCGAAATGTTCGATAATACCACGTTCCGCAGAGACCTTGAATACAGCTTAACGGATGCCATTGCCAAACGCATCGAATCTGAAACGCCATATAAAATAGTATCAGACCGCAATAGAGCCGATACAGTATTAAGCGGCAAAATCGTGACAGAAGACAGTTCTGTATTAACTCTCGAACGTGAAACCGGCAGGCCGCTGGAAAATCAGGCAGAAGTAACCGCCCAATTCAGTTGGAAAAATCTAAAAACAGGCCAATACCTTCTACAGGATACTTCCGCATCCGCCTCTTGGGGATATTCGGTATTCCAGCAGCAGAGTTTCGAATATGCGACAAAAGTAGCCGCAAACAAACTCGCTGAAAGAATTGTTGAGCAAATGCAGCAGGATTGGTAAGTTTTGGTTTGACTTTTGACAATAATTTTGTATATAAGAATACTGCTTTGTGTTAAGAGTCTATGCGATGAAGAAGAAGATACATAATCAGTTTCGGGAATTGTCTGCTTTCTTTTTCCATCCCCAGTTATATTGTATAGCTTCCCTATTGATAATTAACCTAATTTCTTCCATATCTTTAGGCACTATTTCAACTACCGTTCTCCTGCGAGACAGCAATGCACCCCTCGAATTGGCAAATCCGAATATACCGTATGTATATCGCGATATAATGGTTGGAACCAGGCTCAAAATCATCGTCAGTTCTGATACGGATGAATACTGGTGGGGTGGATCTTTAGGTTTTGAAACGGTCCCTAATCCTGGATTATTGACGGCAAGAGGCCCGGAAAATTTTGGAAATTGGGAAGGGTCATGTTTGCCTGCCGCAGGAACACCCGCGGGGGTTGGCCCCCCAAGTTATCTCCCCGAAGGTTTTGACATGTATCCCGGCTCACCTCAGACAATATCCCCGGGCGATTGGTTTGTTATTGATTATAACGCCATGGAAACAGGGGAATGTAATGTAGCATTTTATAACTATCAGATAGATGAGTATGCACCTCTGTACTATCTAAGTTTTTCACACGTTCCCAGCCGGGACTTCAATGAAGATAAAATCGTGAACTTCGAGGATTATAGAATACTTTTAGATCAATGGCTGGCAAGTTGTTCAGAACCGCAATGGTGTGATGGTGCCGACATCGATACCGATGGCTTTGTGGATGTAATGGACTTAAAGCTGTTTTGCGAATTCTGGCTTGAAGAAACCCAATAAAATATTACCTTAAATATATCAATTCTAAGTTCTTGAATTAAAAGCTCTTACCTGTTTTTTCCAATTTCTACATTAAAAAAGGTAGATTTTTTAATATTCTATGGTAGAATAGGCAAGTTAAGTAAAATGGACAAAATGACTAATCTGGAGGGTAATTATGAAGAAGACACAATTTGTATTAGTAACTGCTTTGCTTGTTCTATGTTCAACAGTTTTAGCTGATAGGCAGCTCGAAAGAGCAGAAATGCTGCAAATCTTCGAGCAGCTTACAAGTCAGCCGGTAAAGACATGGATACCTGCCGGTACAATTAACGCAAACCATCAGGAATTCAAAGCATCAAAAACCAACTCATCTGCCGAAATCACCAATAAGATTAAGGAAGAGATTGGCAAATATCAAAATAATGTAAACAAACTGGAATTAACCGAAGAAACGCAAAAAATGAAGTTCGATGCGATTCCGTTTAATGTTCGTTACAAGTTATCCAATGAATTCACGATGAATTCGTCGGAAGTTGTAAAATATGATGGCGAAAGATTTTACTGGGAAATAAATACAGAATCGCGCACCGACTCGGTGAAACCCGGCAAGGAACTGGCAGGCAACTTTATGACCGACCAGTTTGATTTAAACTCTAACGCAAAACGTATTTTCGTATGGGACGGCGAAAAATACATAAATTATTTTCTGCCGAGCAATCAGGCAACCGTTGATTGGACAGGCCAGACCCCGCACGTTGTTAATGGCCCCTTGACCGCAGGCATCATTCCATGGGGTTATGGTTTTTACACTTACGAAAAGCTTTCATCGGCTCAATCATCCGCTGTTGAAAAATTTGAAGACGGCCGCCCGCAGATACACCTGACAGTTGATTATTCAGAAGGGTCGCAAATGCTTTTCGTTCTCGACCCGCAGAAAAATTATGCTGTTTTGTCAAATGTAATAAAGAAATTAGGCAATTTAACGGCTTCAAAGCAATATTCCGATTTCCAGTTAGTTTCCGGCAGATGGGTTCCTTCCGCTATTTTAATAGAGAAATATGAAGCCTCCTCAGGCAGACTGCTGGCACGCGATATATGGGAAATAACCGGTATAAATGTCGATGTCCCCTCCGCATTTAAAGTTGATTACAACCCAGAGGCGTTAGTGGAAAATTTCGTTTTTGACAGACGTAAATCTGAAATTTACAGGCATTCACCCGCCGCAGATACAGATTTGCTTTTAGCTGATAGAATCGAATACGCCGCTAACGAGGGAACGCGGAAACAAAATTGTGCAACCGCTGCCTTAAAATATGCCTCCGCAAAATTAGGCAAAAATGTTACAGATGCCCAGCTTGCCGAATTGGTAAGCGACGCGAACGGTCAGACAAACCTTTACGCGATGAAAAACTTCGCACAGGGACAGGGACTTTATTGCCGTGCGGTTAGAACAAATATCGAAACTTTAAAGAATCTTAGCGGCTGCAAAGCTATCCTTTATATCCCCGGCAAAAAACATTTCGTAGTTCTGGATTCCATAGACGACAAAGATGTTTGGACGGTGGATTTATCAAACGGGAACTTTTATTATCAAACCGATTTAAACTTTATTGATATGGACTGGTCGGACGGAACGGTGCTTTTGCTCTCGAATCAGCCCATATCAGGCGATTTCACGGAAATTGCCGGCAGCGAACTGCAAAATATAAATGGATTGGGATACGAATGCACAAAACTCCTGCAGGAATACCATGTTTTGCTCTGCGAACAGCTCGGCACTGAATGCCTCGGTACATATATAGTGTTTTGGACAAGATACGGCTGTCAGATAGGAGAGGGCAGTTGTGCAACTACATGGATGATAAGATATTCTGAAACGGACTGTATCCAGGATTGCTATTTTCCTGAAGCCTGTACTGTAACCGGTACATGGACTAATTATACAATGAGGGCATGCGGTCCGATTGACTAATTTGCATAAACTATTTGATTCTTAATAGATAAGAACATAAAATATATATTATGAAACGGATTTCTTGTATCCAGCTTCTGATTGTTAAAACGCGGATTAATCCTGCAGGGTTTACTCTCACAGAACTGCTGGTTGTTATTTCCATAATAGCCGTTTTAATGGCGATTATCACCCCCGTGCTCCGGAATTCAAGACAACAGGCAAAAACCGTTCTATGCAGCTCGAATATCAGGCAATTGACTATGGTACTGCTTCAATATGAAATCGAGAATAAAACCTTTCCTTATGGTTTTTATGATGCCCCAAATTTGCCCGCTCCCCCCGAAGGTTACTCAGGGTTTATACAATATGACAGAACAGGATGGTGGTGGTTGAACTACACAAGAGGATTTTACATAAAAACTGACGAGAGAAATACAATCGTAAAATGCCCTTCAAAATATGTAAAAGATTCTAAGCTTAATAAAGATATTCTTTGCGGCAATTACGGGGTGAACCTTTCTGTTTGCAAGAGTTCCGATGACGGCATACCTTTAAAAATGAGTGATATTACAAAACCCTCTGAAACTTTGCTTATAGCTGACAGCGGTTATGCCATTATAGGCTGGCGGCACGCAGCGGACATACCGCCCACTTTTACACACAAAACACAAATTGAAAACACCTATATTCCGGGCCTTTCCATAAATAAAAATAAAACATTACTGGCTGTTCAGAAAGCCGAAGCGCTTTATGGGCGGCATCATAATAAAACTGTCAATGCCGGATTTGCCGATGGGCATATGCAAATTATGAAAGCCGAAGAGTTCCTTGTTGAGAAAACAGGAGAAAGCTATAAGAATAAAGTTCCTCTTTGGGAGCCGAATAAATCAATTTCCCAAAGATGATTCTTTCAGGATTTTTTGTATATCGCTGTCATGCAAATATTCAACAGTTCTTATAGATTTTAAAATATAATCTCTCTTCCCGTCTAATTGTTGATAAAACTCTATCTTTTCAGGCAGATAGGTATCAGGATTTACGAAAAATCTGCATTTATTAGCTCTAAAAGATTTGTACCAAACCAAATCGTAAACTTCAATACCGTCAGCAGCTTCCAGATTTTCATCATTTACGGCAATCCATTGGGCATCTTTTGGAATATCAGATATATAATGGAACGGCATCAATCCGAATGAATCGTTTATTGTATTCTGCGCTTCATTTAATATTTCCGGAGCCATAGGCAGTGTTTGAAAAATTGAATCATTGGGACTTTTTGTGGTTTTAATTTTATTTGTAACATCCAGCAGAACAGATTCCCTGTCCGTTTTAATTAAATATACATTTAACGACTTTGAAACCCATCGTTCCTGCACGGACTCTTCGGCATCCGGTACCAAACTTACAATATGTACATTTTTAATTCTTTCAATGGCTTTATAGATATTCTGCAATGTAACAGCTTTAGCCGTCGAAATATTCATTAACAATCCTGATGCGACTAATACGCAGGCGGCAATTGCGAAACCTATTTTCACCAAAGGTTTTATCTTTATCGCGGTTCCTTTTTGGGTGACTGGATTATTGCTCATAAAACACTGCCGGCGTTCGGATTTTTCAACTTCCACTTCTTCAGGCTTCAGTACTTGCACCGTTATCGGCAAACCATTATATTTTTCCTGATATGTATCGGAATGTTCTATGTGATAAACCGTCGAAATTTCGGAATTTTCCCTTTCCGCGATTTCAAAGATCATATCATGCATTTGCTGCATTTTAGTCAAACAAACAGGACACGTTGAAGCATGGTAAATAAAAGCGTATCGAAAAGCGGCATATTGGTCATGTGCAGGTTCAAACCCGTAAGGAATGACATAATCAAAATAATCGCTGGCGGATGCTTCCTTGCAGATTTGCTGTTCCTGTTCCGTTGCTGTTTGGCTTTCCAAATATTTTTTGCGAACAACTTCCCTGTATTGATACAATTTTTTAAGACATCCCGGGCAGACGCATAAATGTTTCAGGGTATCTTTAGAAGCATCCTTCAGAGCCATCGATACAACGGCAGGTATGGCAGCTTGCGCTTTGGGACAGCTTAAAATATCGACACGCGGTTTTTCAGACAACAGCCTGCTCAATCTGGACAACTGGTTTTGACTCAGATTCAGTTCCCGTATTTTCTCCAAATCTTCCCTGCACTGCGGACAATTATCCAAATGCACAGATATGGGTGTAGGTATTTCAAGTTTGAATATTGAATCCAAAAAACCGGGCAGAAAAGGTTTTACATTTTTACAGGTAACTGGTTTTCCAAGATAGTCAAAATGAAGTTTCAGCCATTCCGCACCCGCCGAAGGTTCATGCTTTACATCAAGATTAGCATCTTCTTCAATCGAGGAAACAATTTCGTTAAGTCGTCTGATGTTCTCTGCGCAGGCGCTGCATTCTTTGATATGGTCCAGAATTAATGGCGGAACAGACTCATAAGATTGGGCAATAAGAAAGTCATAGTAATACAACTCAGCTTGTTTGCACAATGGATTAATATTATATGCAATCATAAAACTCCTCAAACGAATCAGGTATTCTGCCTGACTATATTTCCTGCTATCTTGGTTATTTTCTCTCGTAAAATATCCGGCGCAAGGACCTGTACCGTATCGCCATAACCTAATACCCACCAGGTTATTTCATTAAGCCCATCCACACGGAATTCCATTATTAACGAGCCGTCACTTTGAAAGGATACTTTCTGTGTGCTGTGCCATTGAACATCAGCGACAGTCCTGGCCGCTTCGGGCAAAAATCTCAGTTTGATATTGTAGATTTTTCCCTCCGGCACCATTGACCATGCACGCCCAAAAAAATCGGTCATATCAAAGGTACCATTTTCTGCATAGTATTTATCGGACATAGTCAGCTCTTTTATATAGTTTAATTTAAAAATTCTGATTTTTTGGTCCTTTTGTATTTTGCCGAGCACATACCATGCGTTATTACTATAAACCAGTTTATAGGCACAAAAGTTTTCTATTTTACATTCGTCCTCAGTAGGTGAGAGATAATTGAACGTTAAAATCCGCTTATTTAAGATCGTTTCGAGCAATTGAGAAAATTTGTTGTCCAGCAATTCCAGCGTTTCCTGGGAATCGGTTTTGATGAAAATTTTATCAAGTGCGTTATGGCAAAACCGTTTAGTCTTCTCCGGCAATTCACTTTCTATTTTTAACGCTGCTTTAAGTGCGGAATTTCCGAATGGAAAACGAATATTATTTTGTAATTTATGAACGAGTAAAAGCAGCCCCAACGCTTCCTGGCTGTCCAGTGTAGGTGTCGAGAAGAAGAACGCAGGGTCAATTCTGTATCCGCGCAATTTTTTATCAAAGCTGCATGGAACCCCGATTTTTTTCAGTTCGTTCAAATCCCTGAAAATCATCCGCCTGCTGATGCTCAATATCCCCGCTAAATCAACGGCAGAATAAGTACGCCCCGATTGCAAAGCTGTTAAGAGCTGGATAACCCTGCTTAACCTGCTGGTTTTCATAACATCCTTGACTAAAACTAATTACAATCTAAGTATAAAAAAGAACCATGTTAAATCAAGTAATTTCCATAGGATTAGGTAAAAAAAATAGGTAGTTTGAGGGTAAAATCCATTTTTTGGCGATAAAAAAGCCCACCGAGTTTAGTCAGTGGGCTGTGAGGTCATTTTTTCAGCTAATCGGCACAGGCCGATTGGAACAAACGCTATCCTTTTATGTACTTTCTGTTTGGGTATCTGTTTCAATATCCGGTTCATCGGCTGCCGCACCTGATGTGGCGACCGGTTCAGGCTGTTTTGCTTTGTCTTCAAATATGCCTTCGAACTTCAAATGGTCTTCATCCTGCACCGTAATCCTAATGATGTTCTTGCCTTTGAACTCGCCCCGGAGAATATTTTCCGACAGCGTATCCTCGATATACCGCTCTATCGCTCTGCGGAGAGGACGGGCACCATACTCACTATTATAACCCTTCTCAATCAGGAATTCCTTTGCCGCCTGTTCAATCTCAAGGCTGTAACCCTGCTTAATCAGCCGTTTGAAAACCTTCTTGAGTTCGTATTCGACAATCGTATTCAAATCTTCGCGGGTCAGCGAATGGAACACAATCACATCGTCGAGCCTGTTCAAAAATTCAGGCCTGAAGTGCCGCTCAACTTCTTTATGCAGCATATCTTTCATCTTCTCATAATTTGCTTCAGCAGTTTTTTTGCCGAAACCGAACCCGGCCTGATTCTTAATCAAATCTGCGCCGATGTTGCTTGTCATAATCAATATGACATTTTTGAAATCTATATGTCTGCCGAAACTGTCCGTCAGTCTGCCTTCTTCCATAATCTGCAAAAGCATATTATAGACATCCGGATGGGCCTTCTCAATTTCGTCAAGCAGCAATACCGCGTACGGTCTGCGTCTGATTCGCTCCGTCAACTGGCCGCCTTCTTCGAAACCTACATATCCCGGAGGTGCGCCCACAAGTCTGCTGACATTATGTTTTTCCATATACTCGCTCATATCGATTTGGATAAGTGCGTCTTCATCGCCGAACATAAATTCAGCGAGCGCCCTTGCGAGCAATGTTTTACCGACACCGCTTGGTCCGATGAATATGAATGAACCCATCGGGCGGTTCGGGTCTTTCAATCCGCTTCGGCTTCTGCGTACAGATTTGGAAATCGCAACGACAGCTTCTTCCTGGCTGACAACTCTTTTATGCAGTTCGCCTTCGAGGTCGAGCAGTCTTTGCACTTCCTGTTTTTCAAGCCGTTTAAGCGGAACGCCGGTCATCTTGCTGACAACCTCAGCGATAATTTCAGTATCGACCGTGCCGGTGTTTTCTTTGTTCTTATCGTACCATTCCTGCTGCATCAGTGCTTTCTTATCGAGCAGCTTCTGGCACTGGTCGCGAAGTGCGGCAGCCTTTTCGTAATCTGCCGTCTTTACCGCTTCGTCTTTTTCAAGCTGGATTTTTTCAATTTCTTTTTCGACTTCAGCCAGATTCGGCGGCGCCGTCATATTTTTCAATCGCACGCACGCACCCGATTCATCGATTACGTCGATAGCCTTATCAGGAAGGCATCTGCCTGTGATATATCTGCTCGAAAGTTCAACCGCCTGGTAAAGAGCTTCATTGCTGAAACTTACCCTGTGGTGTGCTTCATAACGATCGCGAAGACCTTTAAGAATTTCAACAGTCTCTTCTTTGCTCGGCGGCTCAACCACGATTGTCTGGAATCTTCGTTCAAGTGCCGCGTCTTTTTCAATGTATTTTCTATATTCATCGAAGGTCGTAGCGCCGATACACTGTACTTCACCGCGGCTTAATGCCGGCTTCAATACGTTCGATGCATCGATAGCGCCTTCAGCGCCGCCCGCACCGACCAGCGTATGAAGCTCATCGACGAAAAGCACAACGTTCTTTGCCCGTTTAACTTCGTTGATAACCGCTTTAATGCGCTCTTCGAACTGGCCTCTGTATTTTGTTCCCGCGACCATCAATGCAAGGTCAAGCGATACGATTCTCTTATCGCGAAGAATTTCGGGAACCTGCTTGTCGATGATGCGCTGTGCAAGTCCTTCGACGATCGCCGTTTTACCAACGCCCGCTTCGCCGATAAGTACCGGATTATTTTTTGTCCTTCTGCAAAGAATCTGCACAAGTCTTTCGATTTCAGTTCTTCTCCCGATAACAGGGTCAAGCTCATCTTCAGCCGCAAGACTGGTCAAATCTCTTCCGAAACTATCCAGCGCCGGCGTTCTGCTTTTCTGTGCGCCTGGTTTGCCCGTCATTGTCGGGTCCATCTTCATATCCAGCGAAGGCATACTGTTCTCAACGCCCGCGCCCAGCAGATTCAAAACTTCCTGCCGAACATCTTCGAGCTTCAGGCCGAGATTCATAAGAACCTGCGCCGCCACTCCCTCAGTCTCACGAAGAAGACCGAGCAGCAGATGCTCTGTACCAATATAATTGTGATTAAGCGAACGCGCTTCTTCAATTGCGAATTCGATAACTTTCTTCGCCCTCGGCGTGTGCGGAAGTTTGCCCATCGTTACCATATCAGGGCCGCTCTTGACGAGCTTTTCAACTTCCAGCCGGAGCTTCTTAATATCCACATCGAGATTTTTAAGGACATTTGCCCCTACTCCCGAACCTTCTTTTACAAGGCCCAGTAAGATGTGTTCTGTCCCGATGTATTCGTGGTTAAAACGCTGTGCTTCCTGATTTGCAAGCGCCATTACCTTTCTTGCTCTGTCTGTAAACCGTTCAAACATAATTATTTACCTCATTTGCTGTTTTTTGTCGCCCTCGCAGGAGGGATTTCAACGTTGTATTCTAAATCTTAAACCTTAAATTATCAATCATTAACCAGTTTACTATATGTTTTTATCGCCGTATTGTTCACTTGTCCCGTATCTATTTCGGCTTTGCCGATTGCTGAAATACGCTGCGAAAACCGAATCTTAAAATTTATAACTTTCTGCATCTTTTAAAATAGATGCGATTATGGGACTTACTTGTCCCGTACCTATTTCATTTTTCTATTATGTCTCCAATACCTGCCGGTATTTTTCAATTTATCGGTTTTTATAATCCTTAACCCTGAAAAATAGGTGCGGGATAGGACTATTTGCCTACATCCTATTAACTATTAGGCGCTAATTAGCGACAAGCACACAAAGTTATCGACAAAAAAAGATGCCAACTGAATAAAAAATGCCGTCTTTTTAAATGCTTTTTTGCTTAATAAAGATATATGCCATCTATATTTGTTTGTCCGAACTTTTCCCGCTTTTCATTCCATTCTCACAAATTTTATATATAATCCCAAATATGGAAAAGATGAAACCATTATTTAAAACCTATGCCAAATACCTGAAATTTTTTGCTGCCGCTGTTTTCATAATCGTTTTTTCTCTTTCTGCATTTCTTTATTTCAATTTTTATCTTACCCAAGGCACCGGCCCCGCAGGCTCGCAAATCCCGGCGGAAAATTTCAAACATATCTGGAGCGAGCAGAAAATTCTGCTTCTCGGAATAGGCGACAGCATCACCGATGGCTTTGGCGCACCGGCCGGTTATTCGTATTTTGATAGATTGATAGCCAACCCTCCCGATGACAGTTGCGATATCAAAGGCAAAAATCTTTCAGTTGTATTTCCAAATCTTACAGCAAATAATATTGCAGTCTCTCATACAGTTTCCAGGCAGCACCTGAAAGTTATACAAAATTTTCCTGTTCAGCCTGATGATGTAATGGGAATCATTGTCATGACAACAGGGGGCAATGATTTGATACACAGCTATGGCAGGTCAGCTCCTAAAGAATGTGCAATGTATGGTGCTTCTCTCGAAATAGCAAAACCATGGATAGATAATTTCAAAATTCGACTTGATGAAATGATTACCGGCATAACGGAAAAATTCCCCGGCGGATGTCGAATATTTTTAGCGAATATTTATGACCCCAGCGACGGCACCGGAAACACAAACGAATTATTTACTGGTTTGCCGCATTGGCCTGATGGATTATTGATTTTAGCTGAATATAATAAAATAATTTCAGATTGTGCCGATAGTTTTGATAATGTCCATCTGATTGATATATACACCCCGTTCCTCGGCCATGGCATTCAATGTAAAAAGTTCTGGCTGAAAAACTATCATTTCGATGACCCGCATTACTGGTACTATATGAATATCGAAGACCCAAACCCAAGAGGCTACGATGCTATTAGAAGATTATTCTTGTTAGAAATGATCAAAACCTTCACCACCAATAACCACAACTCATCCGAGCCGCGAGCGTAAGCGACCGGTAAGTTGTTCTGGTTTCCTAAGCTGCGCCAGTTCTGCCCTGTAGGATTATGTTTTTAATCCGTATCAGGGTTATGGAGCGGTAGTTTTTTTTAATTTTCTACAATCTTTTGTAGATTACAAATCGATTTGTGTTTTGCAAGAATGTGTCATTCTCCATAAGCCCCCAAGTTCATCTTGGGGGTTAATAAAAAATCCGACCGCCAGGGGGCTCATTCCGTTTTCCCGGGCGGGGTTTTTCCCTGTCGCCCCAGACTGTGGTCATTGCGAGGCCACAGCCGAAGCAATCTCAATTTCCCTGCCGCCCAAATCATTCATACTTATCCGTTTTTGGGGGTTCGTAAAAACCTTTCATCCGAAATGCCCCAATGGTCAGACACGTCCCGAACTGTCCGATTTGCTTTCTTCTGTTTTTCTCCCCTTGAATTTCTCCAAAAATATAATATACTTTATCCACTTCAATTAATAACAGGAGTGTTATTTTTGTGAGCAATATTTATGTCAGATGCTCCAAAAACAAATACATTAATAATGGGAAGAGAATCAGTGATAATTGTGTTGCAATTGTTATGTTAAATCTTAAGTGCCACAAAGTATGAATAAGAATACAGTATATGTTATTGGTGCTGGCGCAAGCAAAGAGGCTAATTTGCCAACTGGACATGAGCTTAAGCGTGAAATCTCTGACCTTCTAGATATACGATTTGATGAAATGTGGCGACAAAAAAGCGGAGATTACCTAATAACAGAAGCTTTGTATGAACTTGTTAAACAACCTAATGGTCAAGGTGGCAATATTAAGCCTTATCTACAAGAGGCTTGGCATATACGAGACGCTCTGCCACAAGCTATTTCGATAGACAATTTTATTGATGCTCACCGAGATAATGACAAAATAACCATATGTGGGAAATTAGCGATAGTCATATCAATATTAAATGCTGAAAAAAGTAGCCTTCTTTATTTTCAAAGGTCTCAAAAAACTTCAACTATTTCTTTTAGCTACTTGGAAGCAACTTGGTATTTGCCTTTTTTTCAAATGCTTACTGAGAACTGTGCAAAGGCCGATCTTAAGGACAGATTTCTATCAATAAGTCTTATTGTTTTTAATTATGATAGATGCATTGAACATTTTATGTATCATGCTTTGCGAAACTACTATAGAGTTTCAAATGATGAAGCTGTTGAGTTAATAAGGTGTATAAATATCTATCACCCATATGGAAGCATCGGCTCTTTACCATGGCTTGCTAGCAATGACTCTATTGAATTTGGAGCAGATATAGATAAAGTCCAGCTACTACAGCTATCTAAAAAAATAAAAACATTTGCAGAAGGAACGGATCCCAATTCCAGCGACATAACAGCAATTAAAAAACTTATGGAGCAAGCAAAAAGATTAGTTTTTATAGGATTTGCCTTTCATAAGTTGAATATGCAACTTATAGCTCTAGATACGGAAAGCAAAGAGTTTCCTCTAAAATGCTATGCAACAACTTTCAATATCTCAAAAAGCGATGAAGAAATTATCCGTGACCAAATAAAGGAGCTATATAACAATGCTATAATTGATACGCGAATGGCTAATATTGAATGCGCAAAGTTCTTTTCTGAGTTTTGGAGAAGCTTGTCTTTTTAAGTAAACTGAATAATTAAATAATTAGGGATAGCCACCTATTTTTTTCTGTATTAAAAAGAATTTTAATTTGATATCCCCGCCGAAGTGCCTGCCCTGAGCGAAACCCCTTTTTGGGTCAGTTCAAAATAATCAGAGTAATCAGTGCCATCAGTGATTAAATTATCTTGGTTCTTCTTTTCGGTCTGTCCTCATGCTTTTACACTTTCAATTTAAACTTTAAACTACATTCGGGGCCTGCCCTGCTTGCCCTGTAGGATTGACTTTGTCAATCGTATCGGGGTGAGATGTACCATTACATACCATGCGGATTATCATAAATTTGTTGAGACATTTTATTTCAATTATTCTTGAAGAAATCTTATCGGGGTGGCTAAAAATTTTCGTGAAAATTCGTGTCGGAGCGAAGCGTTGGAGCCGAAGCGGAAACCCCGATTCTTTTGGATTTTGTTGCCTTGAAAACAAAATCAGAGGGGGTGAATTCGTGGTTAATTTTTCCGCGTAATCTGCGTCATCAGTGATTTAATTCTTTCCGCCATTCGGCGGGTTCCTCAACTTTCTTGCCCTGTAAGATGCTTTGCATCATACCGGGGTCAATCTTCATACTTCAATCTTAAATTATCTTTTTGGTTCTTCATGATCCTTCGTGTTTCGGAGTTTACCCTCGCGCATGCGGGGGTGTTTCAAATACCGTGTTGCGGGGCCTGTCCTCGCGCGAACGCGGTGGTGGTTAAAACTAAAATTGCAAAAACTAAAAATTCCATTTATAATGACTTCATCATTTAAGGAATTGTGAAATGGAATTCGATCAGATTTCAAATCGGGTAATTGGATGTGCCATTGATGTTCATAAGAGTTTAGACCCCGGTTTACTTGAATCTGCGTATGAGAAATGTTTATCATTTGAATTGACTAATGCTGGCATATCGCACGATGTTCAGCAGGAGTTGCCGGTTGAATATAAAGGTATGAAATTAGACTGTGGTTATAGAACGGATATTATAATTGAGAATGAACTGGTAATTGAACTTAAAACTGTTGATAAAATATTACCGATTCACGAAGCGCAGCTTCTTACATATATGAAGCTTTCAGGAATTAGAGCTGGTTTGCTGATCAATTTCAATGTTTGCAAATTAAAGGATGGCATTAAAAGGTTTGTCTTATAATCTTCACATCATACTTCATTTTTTCCCATAAAAAATAAAACGTTTCATTGCTTCAAGGCAAAACCTCTTCGGGGTAATAATTTCAAAAACATAATCACGGACGAAGCTCGCTTAGGGAGTGATTATTTTTGAAATGATTTTAGGCTCGATTTATCGAGACTGCCTTGAAGCAATCTTTTTGGTTCTTCGTGTTCCTTCGTGTTTCGGAGTTTACCCTCGCGCAGGCGGGGGGTGGTTCAAATATCGTCTCTCGCACCTGCCCCCGCAGCCTTCGGGCAAGGTGGGTGTCAATTTTCAATCTTATTACGTTTTTCTCTTCTTCTTTCCGCAAGTACCGCCAGTATTTTTGACGCGGTTTCCGGCTCTATTTGCATTTCGGGTTTTTCCTCGAATTGCAGATTTATTTCTTTGTCATTCTGTAATTCCACCAATGTCAGACATGCCTTTCTGCTTACATCTTCATTTTCACTGCTGCACAGTTGAAGCAGCCGTGTCGTTACGACCGGCATAAGTTTTGCCAGTAAAATCTGGTTTGCCAGTTTTGCCGTTTCGATTTTGTTTGTAACTTTCGATATGAAGTGTTTATCTGCCAGCCATCTTCGCCATGTCTGTTCTGAAACATTATTGTCTTCAAGGACTTTTTTTTCGCCTTCATTTCCTTCGAATAATTCCCGGATCACTTTCAATTGTTTTTCTCTGCTTCGCATCTTAAATTCTCCTGACTTACTGATAACTGATAACCGATAACTGATAATAAATATGTCTTTCCATAATTAAGACAAAACTTGCGCGCAATCACACATTTTTAAATATTTTTTTTGGGAATTTTCATAACTCCTTATTGTGAAAGCACCGTCATTGCGAGGAGTTTTTGTGGCTTTTTAGCCCAAAAACGACGAAGCAATCTCAGTTCTTCGAATTATTAGAGGCTTCCATAATTTTTTTGATTTTTTTCTTCGCGCAAGTTTCCCCTTGCGCAAATTCAGGATTGTTTTTATGGGAAGGTAAGGCGACTTAGGGCATTCATTAAGTTGTGAATTTTGCCCCACTTTGCTTCGCTTTTTTTTCACTCCTCTTCACTTTTTTATCACTTTTTTACGCTTTATTTCGCTTTTTAGCGGCACTTTTCGTTCGATTTATCGGGGGCTAAACGATTGATATTGTTAAATCTTTTAAGGCGTTTGCGGCGGGTTCGGCAGCAAAAATATTTAGTGAGGACAGCGCTTTTTCGCGGTATTCAGCTATTTTTGATTTTGTAAAATCGATACTTTTTAGAATCGGCAAAGTTGGTATTTTGTTTTCGAAATCTCTTCCCGCGGTTTTTCCGGTGTTGACTTCTGCGCCGAAAACATCGCTTAAATCATCTGCAATCTGAAATGCCATTCCGAGATTTAAACCGAAGTCGTATAAGGCTTTACATGATTTTTCATCGGCATTGGAAATTATTCCACCAAGCAGTGCGCTGTTTGCGAAGAAGACCGCGGTTTTCTTTTCGATAATATTCAGATAATCATCGACACTGATTTTGAAATCGCCTCGGCAGGCACTTTCAAGCATTTCGCCAAGACAAACTATTTCGGCGGTTTCGGCAAGGATTTTGTTTATATCATTTCTCTCAAGAGATGTGGTAATTGAAAAAGCGCGGCTTAGAAGGAAATCGCCGAGCAGAACGGCTAAGTTCTGGCCCCATAAAGAGTTGGCAGTCGGCTGATGTCTGCGAAATAAGCTATTGTCGATTACATCATCGTGTAAAAGGGTCGCAGCGTGAATCATTTCAACTACAGCGGCGACAGTGATATGCAGGGGATTTATTTGGCAAAAAATTTTGCCGGACAAAAGCAGTACCGATGAACGCAGCATTTTGCCCTGACGATTCCTGATATAATCCATGAATTCACAAAGCTTTGCGTCAGAACACTGAATCTGATTCGACAGGAAATCACGAGTCTGTGCGAGCTGGTCGGCTATGAGCGCAGAGTAACCGGATGTTGATTTTTGATCTGACATTTTATTTAGACTGGCCGTGAGCGTATTCGAAAAATCTTTTTCGCAGAAGCTGTGTAATCGGCCCGGGTTTGCCATCGGAAATTTTTCTGCCGTCGATTCCGACAACGCCGACAACTTCGGCGGCGGTGCCTGTAAGGAAAAATTCATCGGCAACGTAAAGGTCGAAACGCGTTAGATTTTTCTGAACGACTTCAATATTCTCAGCAGCAGCAAGACTCATAACTACAGTGCGAGTAATGCCTTCCAGAGAACCGGCCTGTATCGGAGGCGTGCATAAAATACTATTTTTTACGATGAAAACATTATCGCCTGAAGCCTCGGCAACGAAGCCTTCGTGATTGAACATAATCGCTTCTGGAACGCCGGCGTCCAAAGCTTCGATTTTGGCCAGAACGTTATTTAGATAATTTAAGCTTTTTACCTGTGGCGGAATCGCCAGCGGGTGATTGCGAATCGTGCAGGCGCTGATTACCTTAAGTCCTGTTTGATAAAGCTCTTGCGGATAAAGCTGGATTTTGTCAGCTATGATAATTATTTGAGCTTTTTCGCAGGTAAACGGATTAATTCCGAGTGTGCCGATACCGCGGGTAATTACCAGGCGAATGTAGCCGTCAACGATGTTATTTGCGCGAACGGTTTCCGCGGTCGCTTTTGCTAAGTCCTTCATTGGCATACCGATATCGAGGCGAATCACTTTCGCAGACTCGTAAAGCCTTTTAAGATGAGCATCGAGTTCGAAGATTTTCGAGCTGTAAACTCGAATTCCTTCGAAAACACCATCGCCATAGAGTAAACCATGATCGAAGACGCTGATTTTCGCATCCTGCTCGTCTACAAGTCTGTCGTTAAGCCAGATTTTTAATGCCATAAAAAACTCCGTAAATATATGCTTTAACTGATTTTACCGTCGGTGAGCCGGATTATTCTCGATGCTTTTTGAGCGATCCTGTCATCGTGGGTGACCATGATGATGGTCTGGCCGGCGGAATTCAGTTTTTCAAAGACCTTTAAAATATCATTTCCTGTCTCAGAGTCAAGGTTTCCTGTTGGTTCATCGGCTAAAATCACGTCCGGCTGATTAATTAAAGCACGGGCGATAGCAACGCGCTGACGCTCGCCGCCGGAGAGCTGGAAAGGCCTATGCTCGATTCTGCCTGATAAACCCAGTTGCTCAAGCAACTTAGCAGCTGCCTTTTTAGCCTGTTTTGAGCGAATCAGCCATCCGATTGCGCCTGAACTTACCATAGGCGAAAGCAGGACATTTTGCAGAACTGTTAATTCGTCAAGAAGATGGTAAAACTGAAATACAAAACCGATTTTTTTGTTCCTGAACTCGTTTATTTTTGAATTTTTGAACGAAATAAGGTCTTTGCCCTCGAAAAAAACGCTTCCTTTGTCCGGTTTGTCGAGTGCGCCTAAGATGTGCAGCAGCGTGCTTTTACCGCTGCCGGAGGCGCCGGTAACAGCGACGAATTCGCCTTTTTTTACCTCAAGATCAACACCCTTAAGGACTTCCAAACGGGTAGCGCCCATTTTGTAGGTTTTGAAAATCTGGCGACAAGATAATATTAAATCGGTATCCATTTTTTTATGATAAATTATCGGCAAAAAAGAATCAACGTAAATAAAGCACTTACAGCATTTTTCGTACAATAACCTGCGCAAGTTTTGCGCCTTGTTTTTGAACTGAAAACGGGGTTTCTTCCGCAAAAAAATGCCACTTCTTTTTGCTTCCATTTTCTACGTAAATAAAGGATTTACGGCTATTTTAAAAAATGCAACTCGTTAATTATCATAAAGTTATATAACGAATTTGCAAAAAATGAAGAAATTTGCAAAAAAATCGAATGATTTTGAAGAAAAATTGAAAAAAATGGTATGAAAAGCATATCAAAATCTGGCATTATTTATGGTGGTTCAGGGTCTTTAATAGACTACTTTTGACGCAATCTGACGATTTTTAACGCAGATCGCGCAGTGTAAATAAGAATTCTTTAATCATGTATTTAAAGAATTAGAAGATACGAAATAGTGGTTAATTAAAGTTTGTAAAAATGAACTTTGCTGGTAGAATCGAATATTCATCTGAAAGAATAGAAGAAACTTTAAGGAGGCAAAAAAACGATTCACCGCGAAGGCACGAAGCGACACGAAGGATCTATTTTGTTAATTTTAACCGCGATTGTTTACTGTAGTATTCGAATTATTATTGTTGGTTGAGTTTATATATAAGATAGCTATAATCACTCTAGCCGAAATTATGAAAAGGATTTTTGGGAAACTTAACGGCAATGAATGGTATTTTACTTCAAAGTCTAGATTTTATTCGTCAGGATGGCAAACCTATTGAAGGTCTAACTCCTGTTCCTAAAAATGATGATGTTCCATCGCTAAATCTTAGTATTGATGAACAATCAGTATTATTTGAAGCTAAATTATTTAAGCATATAGATTTTGTTTTTTTTCGCCGTTTTTCGAACAAACGCTCATCGCAAGTAGCTGCGTATGTTGTAGATAATTCTGACAATAGACTTAACGAGGATGCACTTTCAGAACTTCATCACCAAGTCTGGCTTCAAGGAAGAACTCCATTACTCTATATAGCATGGCCAAGTCACATAGATATATTGGCCTGTGCCAGAGGGCCCGACTTTTGGAACAAAGATAAACAAAGGAGTAAATATAAACCTGCGTGTAAATTTGAATCTGACTTACTAACTGTCGGAGAGATTTCTGATGAACTTAAACAGTTTTCTGCATATAGGCTTGCGGACGGTACTTTTTGGGATGACCCAAGAAATAATAAATTGGCTAACTATGACAAAGCAGCGCATAAATCATTGATTCAAGCAGTTGTTGATGCGGACAAAGACCTAGACGGGAAAAATAATCCTCTCTCAAGACGCTTGCTTTTATTGATGGTGTTAATCAAATATCTCGAAGACCGCAAGGTTTTTCCTAATGATGGTTGGTTTGGAAGATACCATAAGGGAGCAAAGAATTTCTTTGAAGTGCTTAAAGGGGGTGAACCCAATGAAGTGCAACTTTTGCTGGATTTCCTTGCTAGCAAATTTAACGGAGATATTTTTGACATTGCTCATCTGAGCAAACAACTTACAAAGAAAACTCTGAATGCCTTTTCTGTTCTTATCGAAGCAAAAACAATCAATCGTCAGCTATATCTTTGGAATCAATACTCCTTTGAACATTTACCTGTTGAAATCATAAGCCATCTTTATCAAAGATTTGTACAAGATGGACATGGGGCAGTTTATACTCCGCCATTTTTGGCGGCATTATTGCTTGATCATGTAATGCCCTATAGGAAAATCACTGGTAAAGAACGCATTTTAGATCCCGCCTGTGGTTCAGGAGTTTTTCTTGTTGGCGCTTTTAGAAGATTAATTAATTTCTATAAAAGTAAAAACGATTGGGGCAATCTTGAGGTGGAGCAACTTAAAAGCATTCTTCGCCAGAGTATCTACGGGGTTGATCTGGATACCAGCGCAATCGACTTAACGGCTTTCAGCTTATCTTTGGCTATTTGTGATGGTTTGAAACCAGAAGTTATCTGGAATAAACTTAAATTTGATCGATTACGAGATTCAAACTTATTTGAATCCGATTTTTTTGAGTTACTGCTTAATTCTCAAAATGGTTCTTCCAATATTCTCAGGGATAAATTTGATATTATAATTGGAAATCCGCCGTTTGAATCTAAGCTGACAGATGCGGCAAAACAAATTGACATAATAGCACAGCAAGATAATCTGAATCGTGGAAAATGCCCTGACAACCAAATTGCTTATTTATTTCTCGAACAGGCATTATCTGTTTTAAAACCGAAAAGCGGATGCATTTGTATAATTCAGCCTTCAGGGCTATTTTATAATAAAAATACTTATTCATTCCGTACTAATATATTTCAAAAATATTCTATAAAAACCATTCTTGATTTTACATCAATTAGGAATTTATACGAAGCCGATCCTAAAACAGTGGCTATGCTTGCTAATGCACAAAAACCAAGAATAGGGAATTCCATAGAGCACTGGACATTTAGACGAACGATAAGTGTAAAAGAAAAAATATGTTTTGAACTTGATCATTATGACTACCATCACATTGTGCAGGAGAAAGCTGAAAATAATCCATATATTTGGCGTGCTAATCTTATGGGAGGAGGAAGGTTGGTTGATATTTCTCAAAGACTTGGAAAAATACGAACACTAGCACAATATATTCAACAACAAAAATGGGATTGCGGGGAAGGTTATATAGTTGGTAAAAAAGGGAAACAACCGGCTCCATTTTTGACCGGCAAACCATTCTTGCCAACAAGGGCATTTACTTTAGAAGGCATAGATGAAACAAAAATTAGTGTTGTAACAGAAAAAAAATTCTGTAACCCTAAAACAGAATCCCTGTTTAGCTCTCCTCTTATTTTAATAAAAGAAAATGAATCTTTACCGATTGCTTTTTGGAGTAAAGGTTGTTTGGCTTATAAGGATAAAATTATAGGCATTCATGCCCCTAACATTACCAGAGAAATAGAAAAACTTAAGGGCCTTTATAAAACCTTGAGCCAACGACATAATTTTTATCGTTTTTATTGTACATTAAATGGAACTCAATATTTAGTTGGTAAAGCGACAGCAATTCTGAAGCAAGATATTGATTCCTTTCCTTATCCTGAAAACAGTAAAGAAATTGATTTGTCTTTCTGGGAGGAAGTTTTGCGTGAAGACGTTCTTGAGTACATGGCAAAATATGTCAGACTGGGACAAAATTCAAAATTACTGATAAAAGCAGCAGAAAAAAAAGACTTAAGCCGTTATTCAGATATGTTTATAAAAATGCTTGGCAGCATTTATAATAATTTGAAAGCAGGTGATCCGGTTTTTCTAAATAGTTTGATATGTCAGCCATTTTATTTTGGAGAACGTCCCGAATTTTCATGGCTCAATGATAATGCGGAAGAGGAACTAAAAAAAATTATTTACAACGAAAATCATGCTCATCTCCGAACTGTCAGACTTTTGCGTTTTTATGGGAAAAATGTTTTATTAATTATTAAACCAGATCGACTTCGATATTGGATTCGTTCTACAGCAATTAAAGATGCGGATGAAACACTTAAAGACCTTTATCAGCAGGGATATTAGAAAATGGGCGACGAATCCATTAATAAAATTTTTGCCGGGAAGATAACATCTGGGGTTAAATTGCAGACATTTCAACTTGCCATAATAAATTTTGTTTTTGAACAATTGCCGAATTGGCGAGATGATCCCGACAGATCTGATGTAGATTCAGAACCATTATTAAATCCCCAACTATCAAACTTTCTTGATTGTAAGGCACGTGATAATTCTCCTATGTTCCATTTTTGCCATGAGGAACCACAGGCAATTAACCGAACTGTTGATATGGCTGCGAAAACAACCGAAAATATGCTCATTGAGGCAAAGCTTTATACTAAGTATGATCCGGTCCTTGTTTTTGAATGTAAACGACTTCCGGCCCCAGAGATTAAACGAGAAAAAGAATATGTTTCAGGGAAAGACCCGAATAAGATAAGTGGCGGAATACAACGATTTAAACTCGGGCATCACGGCGCAAAACATGATTTGGCTGCGATGATCGGCTATGTGCAAGACGAATCCTTTAATCATTGGCAGGATAAAATTAATGAATGGATTTTGGAACTTGTAAAAAACCCAATAGGAGATAGTTGCAATTGGAATCCTACTGAAATTCTAAATATGGCGAAAGAGGATACATCAATAGGCGCTGTTCATTATCTCTCCACCCATAAACGAAATGGAACTGTTGAAAGTGAAATTGAAATCCATCATCTTTGGGTTATGATGAGAAATTAAAAGTGTCGTTTATTCCTTTATTGATTATTTTTGTCTCAGAATATTATAATTTAAATGAAATCCTCGGCATCTGTCTTCGTACAAATAGGGAGTACAAGCGGGTTTACCGATACATTTTATTTTATCGCACAATTTATTTGATGGGCTGAGATTGCCACGCAATGACGAGATTCTTCGACATAGCTTTACTTCGTTCCGAATGACAGTGGCGATTGCACAGTCATTTAGGATAACAAAAAAAATCGTTGTCGTGTCCCCGATTACTCGAGGGCAGGCTCTACGGCTAAACGGGTGGTGAATATTTTTTTACCTCTCATCTATTGATTATATTGCTTTAATTGCGAGACATCATTTTTATAAATGCTTCCTGGTATAATTCCAAAAGATCAGGAGCTGTACCATCGGCAAGGTTAATTTTCTTATAATAGCCGTTGTCTAACCTTTCCTGTGTAACCAATGCACTCAACTTGCAATTGCATATTATGAAGTCTTTAGCTTGTTCATTATCATAGCCATCTGCCAAGAGTTTTTTAAACAAATAATCAAATGTAAATCTGTCAAATACCTCGTAACTGGCTTCAGCGCAATCTAATAATTTATCTTCCATCTTGCACCCATATTAAATTGTACCGCGTGGGCTGAAGCCCACCCTACATTTATACACATGATTAAAATGTTACAGAAATTATAGATTTTTAAAAATCAATTTCAATGGAAAAGATTGTTAGAGGTTGATACTGCAAGGGTTAGGGGAAAGGGGTATAATTTTGGGAATAATAATTGTAAAAAGGGGTTTATATTTTATGAGGGGGTTTTATAATGAGGCTAAGAATATAGAATTCAGAATACAGTAGGCAGAATAAGGAAGTAAGAAAAGTTATCAGGACATCAGAAACCGGAATTTTTTAAAGTGAATCCCCATTTTCAATGGGATGACACATTGAGTAAAATATATGACAGAAAAAGGATTTAGTCACCTACATCTTCACACCCAATATTCATTATTGGATGGGGCGATTACGCCAAAGAAGCTGTTTGCAAGGTGTCATGCTGACGGGCAGACATCGGCGGCGATAACTGATCACGGCAATATGTTCGGCGTTATCGACTTTTATATGGCGGCGAAAGCGGCCAATATCAAACCTATCATCGGCATCGAAGCATATATCGCGCCGGACAGCAGGCATAATAAACAGAAATCGTCCATCTCCGATGCGGCTTATCATATTCTGCTGCTTGCAGAAAATAATGCCGGTTATAAAAACCTGCTTAAGCTCGCGAGTATCGGATACACGGAAGGTTTTTACTACCGGCCTCGAATCGATAAGGAAGTTCTGACGGAATTTAATGAGGGGATAATTTGCGCGACCGCATGTCTGAAAGGCGAAGTCAATGTAATGCTGGCGAGGCAGGATATTGAGGCGGCGAAGAGGGCGGTTGAAGATTATTTGAAAATTTTCGGCGATAAACGGTTCTTTATGGAGATTCAGCAGCACGAGCCGACGGATGTGCCGCACGTTCGGGGGGCGATAATCGATTTGGCCAGGAAAATGGGGCTGCCGCTGCTGGCGACGAATGATTGTCATTTTCTTGACGCATCGGATTATGAAGCGCACGATGCGCTGACTTGTATCAGTACAGGTAAGAAAGTTCCAGATACGGACAGGCTGCATTATCCGATGGATGTTTATGTAAAGACTAACGCGGAAATGCGCGAAATGTTCGCGGATGTTTCGGAGGCTTGCGATAATACGCTGGTTGTCGCTGAACGGTGTAATGTAGAAATTGATATGAAGACACGGCATGCGCCGAGTTTCAAGCCGCCGGATAAGACAACTGCGGAAAAGTTTTTGACGAAACTTTGTTATGAAGGCGCGGAAAAACGGTACGGCAAAGTAACGAAGGAAATTAAGCAGCGGCTTGACCATGAATTGAAAGTTATCGAGAGCAAAGGGTTTTCGAGTTACTTTTTGATTGTGTGGGATTTTTGCAGGTATGCGACTGAAAATAATATTCCGACGGGGGCAAGGGGAAGCGGAGTCGGGACGGTTGTGGGGTATTGCCTTGGGCTTTGCAATGTTGACCCCATAAAATATGATTTGCTGTTCGAGCGGTTTATGGATCCCGAGCGAAATGAAATGCCTGATATTGATATTGATATTTGTCAGGATGGAAGGTCGAAGCTGCTTGATTATGTTCGGAGCAAATACGGTCATATCGCTCAGATTATAACTTTTGGGACGATGAAGGCGCGGGCGGTGATTCGTGATGTTTGCAGGGTTCTGGATGTTCCGCTTGCGGAGGCGGACAGGCTGGCGAAACTTGTGCCGTCGAGTTTGGGGATTACGCTGGAAGATGCGCTGGCGCAGGAGCCGGATTTGAAAGCGGCATACGAAAATAATCCTGTGACGAGAAATGTAATTGATATCGGCCAAAGGCTTGAAGGGCTTGCGCGGCACGCATCGGTGCACGCATGCGGAGTTGTGATTGCGGATGAGCCGCTGACGAATTTTGTTCCGCTTTATAAAGACACGAAATCGGAAGATATTGTAACACAGTTCGAAGGTCCGCTGGTTGATAAAATCGGTTTGTTGAAAATGGACTTCCTGGGGCTGCGGACGCTGAGTGTGATTCAGCATACTATTGACCTTGTGGAATCGACGCACGGGGAGAAAATCGATATTGAGAAAATCGACCTTAACGACCCAAAGGTTTTCGAGATTTTCGCAACGGGAAAAACGAAAGGTATATTCCAGTTCGAATCCGGCGGGATGCAGGATTTGCTGATGCGGTTGAAGCCGGACAGGGTGGAAGACCTTATCGCGGCCAATGCGCTGTATCGGCCGGGGCCGATGGCGCTGATTGGCGATTTCATCGATAGAAAGCACGGGGCGAAATGGGATGTGCCGCATCAGATTATGCGCGAAGTTCTTGAAGAGACTTTCGGAATTATGGTCTATCAGGAACAGGTGATGCGGATTTGCAACCGGCTGGGCGATATACCGCTGCGGCAGGCATATACGCTGATTAAGGCGATAAGCAAGAAACAGGCGGAGACGATTTCGAAACAGAAAGAGCAGTTTGTTAAGGGCTGCGGCGAGAAGGGGCTGAGTCAGAAGAAAGCGGATGAGATTTTCGAGCTGATTGAACGATTCGCGGGATATGGTTTTAATAAAAGTCACGCGACACGATATTCGATAATCGCATTTCAGACGGCGTACCTGAAGGCTTATCGGCCGATTGAATTTATGGCATCGCTTTTGACTTATGAAAAAGGCGACGCGGATAAGGTTGCGGATTACATCGGCGAGTGCAGGAGGATGGGGATTGATGTTGCGCCGCCGGATATAAATGAAAGCTTTTTCGATTTTACGGTTATTTATCAGCAGCAGCACGAACATAAAGGTAGCAGCGGATTGATACGTTTCGGGCTTGCGGCGGTTAAGGGGGTTGGTGAAAAAGCGGTTGAGCAAATTATCGCAGCGCGCGAAAATATCGGGCAGTTTCATAGTTTGTTTCAGTTTTGCGAGAATGTGGATTTGCGGCTTGTGAATAAACAGGTAATTGAATCGCTGATAAAGGCGGGGGCGTTCGATAATCTCGGCGGAAGCAGGGCGCAGATGATGGCGGGGCTTGAGACTGCGATGAAGGCGGGCGCGAGTATGCAGACTGATAAGGCGAGCGGACAGATGGGGCTGTTCGAGTCGCCGGAGATTAAGAAGGAATACGCGAAGGATCATTTGAAATTGCCTGATGTGCCGGCGTGGCCTGAGACGCAGATGCTGGCGTTTGAAAAAGATGTGCTTGGACTTTATGTTACGAAGAATCCGCTGAGTGAACATGCGGATACGATAAGTGTTTACAGTACGCTGAATACATCGCAACTGAAGGATGAAAATTCAAGCAACTCGGGCAAACCGGTAATTATCGGCGGGATGGTGCAGAAGATTCGCAGTATTATTACGCGCAACGGCAGGAACGCGGGTGCGAAGATGGCGGTATTTACGCTGACGGATTTGCAGGGCGGGTGCGAAGTTGTGATGTGGTCGGACTGCTTTGCGGTGTTCGGGGGAATGCTGACAGTCGATAAGATTCTGTTCGTTAAAGGGAAAATTGATTTGACGCGCGAGACGCCGCAGATAATTTGTGAAGAACTGATTGATATCGAACATGCGGCGACGAAAATCGCGGCGAACAGAAGAATCGATATTCTGATTGAAGAGGCGGCGGTGACGAAGGATAAAATTGCATCGCTGAAAAATATTTGTGCCGCTCATCGAGGGAGAAGTCCTGTTTATATCACAATTAAAACTATCAGCGGGGTCAAAGTGAAAACTATGGTGGGCAAAAGTTTGGCGGTTAATCCGACAACAGATTTTTGCAGGCAGATGGAGAATTTGGTGGGCAGTCAGAATTTTCAGTTGCGATAAATAGCCACAAAGGCACTAAGGCACAAAGTACTATAATTTTTTTAATCGCTGATTACGTGGATTAAAAGAATTGTAAATTGGGTTTAGGTATCGGTATCGGTAACGTCTCGTTTTGTGTTTATTGTTTTGGTGTTTTGTAATCACACACGGAAATCGAAATACGTTTAACGAAAAATGAAACGAGCAGCGCAACCCTTTCGCCGATTATTTTTGCGGGGAGAGGCCGTCTTTGAGGAGTTTATATTCGACGCTGTCGACGAGGGCCTGCCAGCTTGCTTCAATGATATTTTCTGAAACGCCGACTGTGCCCCAGACTGCGTCCTTGTCGCGGGTTTCGATGATGACTCGCGTGATGGCGGCGGTTGCTGCGGCGGGGTTGACGATTCGGACTTTGTAATCTATCAGGTGCATATCGCGGACGGATGGATAAAATCTTTCGAGCGCTTTGCAGAGCGAACTATATAGAGCATCGACGGGGCCACCACCTTCGCTGACGACGTGCTCAATTGAGCCATCGACATCGAGCTTGACGGTTGCCTGGCTGACCATTTTGCCGACGGAATTCTTTTCAATTGTAACGTGAAATTTTTCAAGTTTGAAAAACGGTTTGTGCGCACCCATTAATTTTTTGACGAGTAACTCGAAACTTGCTTCGGCGGCTTCGAACTGGTAGCCTTTGTTTTCCATGTTCTGCACTTCGATGAGGATTTTGCGGGCGAGGTGCGGGTCCTGCGTAATGTTCGCTTTTTCGAGTTTGGCAAGGATGTTGGCTTTGCCGGAAAGCTCGGATATTAAAAACCTGCGCTCGTTGCCGACAAGCGACGGGTCGATGTGTTCGTAGGTCGTTTTGTTTTTTCGGATCGCGTCGACGTGCAGGCCTGCTTTGTGCGCAAATGCGCTTTCGCCGACGTAGGGCATATTCGAGGCGGGAGGAAGATTTGCAATCTCTGAAAGGAAACGCGAAGTTTCGGTCAGACTTTTTATCTTATCATTGCTTAAAACTTCAAAGCCCATCTTCAAAACGAGATTGGGAATTATCGTACATAAATTTGCGTTACCGGTTCGTTCGCCAAGACCATTGATTGTGCCCTGGATGTGGCGGGCACCGGCCTGGACTGCGGCGAGAGAATTTGCAACGGCGCAATCGGTGTCGTTGTGGCAGTGAATGCCGATGGAAACTTTGCCGAATTTTTGTTTTACGGTTTTTGTTATTTCATATACTTCGCTGGGCAGGCATCCGCCGTTGGTTTCGCAAAGAGCGATTACATCGGAGCCGGCGTCGATTGCGGAAGCGAGGACTTTTAGAGAATAATCAGGATTTCTTTTGAAGCCGTCGAAGAAATGCTCGGCGTCGAAAATGACTTCGAGGCCTTTGGATTTCATATATTGCACTGACTCGGCAATGATTTTTAAATTTTCTTCGAAGCTGCAACGCAGGACTTCGGTTACGTGCATATCCCATGTTTTGCCGACGAGAGTGGCGACAGGTGTTTTACAGGCGAGTATTGCGTTTAGGGAAATATCGTTTGCGACGGTCGCATCGGCGCGGCGGGTGTTGCCGAATCCGGCAATTTTGGAATTTTTCAAATTGAGCTTTGCGGCTTCGATGAAGAACTGCATCTCTTTGTCGTTGCTGGAGGCGTAGCCGCCTTCGATGTAGTCAACACCGAGGTCGTCGAGGTGCTTTGCGATGGCGAGTTTATCTGCGAGCGAAAAACTGATGCCTTCGGCCTGCATTCCATCGCGAAGAGTAGTATCGTAAATTCTTATCTTTTCCATACTTAATTAACCACGAATAAAACCTCCCGAAGGGATGCCTTCGGCAGAATATACACTAAAAATACGTTATTTTATAAAAAAAGTAAAGGGAAAATAATTATGGATATAGAACTCAGAACAATAGAACACAGAACACAGAATCAAGGAAATTAAATGCAGGATTAGAATGATTTGAGGAGTTTTACGAAGGGGCTTGGTTCGGTTTCAGGGATTAGGGATTTATCGATGAGGGTGAGATTGGCACGGACTTTCCAGCTTTTGTCGCGGGCGAGGGATTGCAACTGGTCAGGAGTGAATTGGTAATTGATCCTGCGCAATTGGGCAAGAGACCATGCACGCAGTTCGTCAGTTTGACTTTGCAGGCCTTTGAGGAGGAGGTCGGAATTATTCAGGTTTAAATGGTACCCAATTCCATAGGTTTCAAGATGTTTATCGATTACCATTTGTGATAAAAATGGACTCAATATTTTTCCCGCAATGTCATTGTCGAGGTATAAATCCTGTGATTGACCTATAACGATTGTCAGGGGAGTATAATATTGTATATTTTGGGAAAGATTTTTTTCTTTTAAATCTTCTAAATAAAGATGCTGCAATTTAAAAATAACTTCCTTTGGCAGAGTACAGATGATATCTACATAGAAACTTATACATTCATTTTTCGAACGTCTTTTATAGTATTCACTTATTATGTTAAACGCCTCGCTGGAATCAGAAATGGAAGCTAATGCGAAAACTACCTGAGATTCTCTTGGTTTCATTTCTTCATAATCGCTGCTTTGTTCAGCAACAGCCTGGTTTGTGTTAGCAATCATTGCATTTAAAATATTATTCAATTTTTCTTTTACGCTTATATCTCCTAAGTGTGCCCTGAAAACTAAAGCCATCTCATTGTCTGGATTATCCAAATATTTTAGAATGACCGGCATCTGGTCTCTACTGACCGATCTTAATAAAAAAGTCAGAAAGCGGTCATTCAGATTCTCATATTCTTTTTTATTTCTATCCTGCCCCGGAAAACCGAAAGGAGTATTATATGAAGGAAATTTTCTTCTCTTTATTTTGTCCATGAATTCCGGAAGGTCTTTAGATTGAATTAACGGGATACATCTTGAAATTCCTTCCCGCGGCAAATTCGGGTCTTCTGTTTTTTTTAATATTTCATCATAGGCCTTTGCCGAATCATTCGAAAAAGAAAATATGGCAACTTTGACGTCTCTATCTTCTTTCTCCAAAGACTTTTTTACCGGCACAGCCAAACTTAAAATTCCAATCCAGCATAAAACAACGACTATCATTGCAAGCTTCAGAAAATTTGTTCGCAGCAAAGAATCTGTTTCTGATTTCCCGAATACAGCTTTGGGAATATCTCTGAATAGAATTCGTCTAAAAGAATATTTGAAAGCAAATAGAAGAAATATAATCACAGGCAAAAAACCAATGATACTATGTCCTGACATAAAAACTGATGCGAGGCCGAGCGGCATAGAGATTAATACGCCGCCGAAAATACGGGTCGCTAAATTATCAAACTTCCTGACAAAAAATTTGAGCACACCAAGTACAAATACAATACACAAAGGAAGAACAAATAAAAAAAAAGGCACAGGTTCCAATAAATCTTTTGCATCTTTAAAATCCGCCTGTGATAAAAATGGCGGCATAAAGAATATATCTAAAATACTATGACTATGATGCCAAAGCAAAGACCGATCAAAAATTTCATATATCAGCGGGAATTGCCCCGAAACAAAATATATAACACTATAGAGAAGAAATAAAAAAACGCATACTTTACCAATTCTCGATTTGAAATTGTCTTTATGGAACCAAGAAATGCCAAAGAAAACTACAGCAGCACAGGCAGTTATAAAAAATAGTCTTGCAATAAACATAAACGGTATGGCGGCTATAGTATAAATACTATTTTCCTCTTTCATTTGTGTTTGTTTATAGATAGCTTTTTGTGTTTTTTGCGGATAGGCAATTTTACATATCTGCATTCTTTTTGCGTCAGCCTCGGCCGGAGTCAAATCGAGCCGCTGAAGTTCTATTTCCTGCGGAAGGTTCCAATTTCCAAAACCAGCTCCTATACCATAAAGTCGAAGTGGAGTCGATGTTACATTGCCCATAGAAGGCAAACGCGAATTCTCAGTTATCATTGAAACAAGAATTTCGGATATTTCCTGCGCTTTCAAAAATTTATTCTCTGTAACAAGAAAATTGTAATAACTCAACAATTCCTGATAAACATCTCTTGCGAAATGACTGGCTATATCTTCATACATCAGCCAATCACTTAACATATAATGCAGCCCCTGCTTTTGTACTAATGCTGCCGCTCTGTCGCGATACTCCACATAGGGGTCTTTAAAATACTCACAATTCATAGCCTGTTTGACAGTATCGATTACTTTGTCAAAATTATTGTCTCTCCTTGAGTGAAGCAAAGCATATGCTTTGAGATAATAATAATTGGAATTCTTCCCATCTAATTCTATTAGCTTGTTTGAAATTTTTAATAATATGTCGGAATCAAGACCTTCTTCTAATTGGCAGCTAACACAAAGAGCAAGTTCGTAGAGAAAATATTGATTTTGAGGAAACTTTACAATGTTTTGAACCGTTAATTGCAGCGGCTCATACTCGCCGCGAGAAAAAGACATAAGTATATAGTTTGCTACTTCGGCAGCCTGGGGGTCTATCGATGCAACTCTTTTTTTGATGGCAGGTTCTTTGGCTTTTAATCTATACTCATCGTAGTAAAAACTTTTATGCAAAGCAAAATATTCGTTAGCGATGATTTTGAGGTTATTGAATTGCCAGATGGTCAGGCCAATGCAGGCGATGATAACTATCTAAAAAATAGTTTTCCGGCTTTCATTTCGTAATCTCTCTTTGGCTATATTAGAGCATTATCAGGAATGAAAGACAAGGGAAATTCGATTGAGAAACAACGTTGCCGTACCGGCAACGGCTAAACAATGTCCCCCGCCACGGGTGCGGGGGCTAAAAACAAAATATATGTGGTTTTATCTTGTATCGGCGGCGAGGATTTTTTCGGGCTGGGGTTTTGGTTTAGCAAATTGAGGTTCGGGGATAAAATCCAGCGGAACAGTAATTATCTGCTCACTTGCTTCGATGCTGCCATCCCATAAATATTTTTTCGTCTCGGCGACTATCACGCCTGACAGGCATAAAATAGAAATTAGATTCGGGATTGCCATCAAGGCATTCAGTGCATCTGCGAAATTCCAGACCAATGGCATAGCAGCAACGGAACCTAAAAATACAGCGACTACCCACATAATCCTATACAGCTTTATCAGCTTCTTGCCGAAAAGATACTCAAACGCTTTTTCGCCATAGTACGACCAGCCGAGGATGGTTGAGAATGTGAAAGTGAACAGGCCGATGGTCAGGACTAACGGGCCGGCGACGGGAATTGCGGCGAAGACAGCTTTTGTGAGAACCGCGCCGTTCATACCTTCGAATCTGGCGGGACTTTTTATTATGCTCGAAACGAGAACGAGACCCGTCATTGCGCAAATGACAACTGTGTCCCAGAATGTGCCGGTTGCTGAGACGAGGGCCTGACGGACGGGATTTTTTGATCTTGCGGCGGCGGCGACAATAGGAGCGGAACCCAAGCCGGATTCATTTGAGAACAGGCCGCGGGCGACGCCGAAACGCGCGGCCATCATAACAGTTGCGGCAATGAAACCTCCGCCTGCGGCGCGAGGGGTAAACGCGGATTTGAAAATTAATAAAATCGCGGGCAGAATAAAGGGCAGGTTAATGAAAAGAATGATAACGCAGCCGAGAATATAGAAAGCGGCCATGAATGGGACGAGTCTTTCGCAGGTTCTTGCGATGGATTTGATTCCGCCAAGGATTACGAGGGCGGTCAAAGCGGCTAAAACTATGCCTGTAATGTATGATGGTATGCTTGTTATTTCGCCGACGAGAGAGGTAATGGCGTTTGCCTGGACGGTGTTGCCGATGCCGAAAGCTGCAATGGTGGTAAAAACGCAGAAAATCACGCCGAGCCATTTCATTTTGAGGCCTTTTTCGAGAGCGTACATTGGGCCGCCAATCATTGTACCATCGGAAGTCGCAGTTCTGTATTTGACGGCGAGAAGAGCTTCGGAATATTTTGTTGCGATTCCGAAAACGCCAGTGAGCCACATCCAGAGAACGGCGCCTGGGCCGCCAATTGCAACGGCTATCGCGACGCCGACAATGTTGCCTGTGCCGATGGTTGCCGCTAAAGCGGTAGTTAATGCACCGAAAGGACTGACATCGCCGGGTGTGTCGTCTTCGCGGGTGACGGATAATCTAATCGCGAGACCGAGATGCTTTTGAATGAAACGCAAACGGAAAGTCAGATATAAGTGTGTGCCGAAAAGGAGGATAAGCATCGGCGGGCCCCAAAGGTAATTATTGAGAAAGGTAAAAAATCCATTTAAAGAATCCATTGGGCCTCCTTGCTAAAAGGTCTATCGTCAAAAGGTTGCGCAGCTCGTTTCGAAATACGGTTTATCGTCCTTAAACTTTGGTTTATTGTCTTAATTTTGCCTAATTTGTCAAATAGATTATTCGAGGTGGATGACGCCGCGTTTGGTGTCGGAGTCGAGGCTTAATTTTTTGATGATGTCGTAAAGTTGTTTTGAGCCGCGGACTTTTTCAAATTTGAACTGCGGGTGGGTCTTGTCGCTGGTCATTAGGGTAATAGAGCCGATGCCGATGAGGATGTCGAGCAGGCTTCGGTGCATTTTCATATCGGCTATGCGGAACATATCGATATTATCGACGTGTCTTTCCAACAGGCCTCGTGTCCATTCGATTCGGTCGGTGGTAATTTTGTAAGTAATGCTTTTGAGCCTTAAAATTTTTACTAAAAAGATAATAACAGCGGCTAAAGCGATCGATATTCCAACGATGACTCTGTATTTATCAAAGGTTTGAATCATTCCATCGGAAAGTTTGAGACTTTTTAGCAGGGAATCTACTTTCCAAAAAGAAATAAAAAATGAGATTGCCAAAACTATTGCCAATTTGATAAAAGCGCCGGTAAGGAGCCAAAGCGAGGGTGAGACTTCGAGCGGCAGTGGTAATTTTTCTTCATCTTCGGATTCTTCTGATTTTTTGGCCCCTTTGTTTAAGGGCTTATTCAGGAATTCTCCGCAGTAACGGCATTTGATTGCGGCGGCGAGGATTGTCTCGGCACAATAAGGGCATTGCTTTGTGCCGTGAGGCGTATCGTTTTTAGTTTGGTCTGGTTCCGTCATATAAAATAATTGGGCAGACACACAGGTCTGCCAGAAAAAAACCCCCGGCAGAGCCGGGGGCTAATACTATTTTTATGAATTTAAGACGTCCTCGTGCTGCGGACGAGGATTATATTCGTAATTTACATCTTTTATATTATTTTGAGAATCGGGTGACTCATCTTCGTCATCATCATCATCTTCATCCTGCGGCTCTGGGTCGTCCTGCATATCAGAGAAGCCTGCATGTTTGTCGATTGTCATTTGTTTTTTTGCAGCTTCGTATTCGTCGAGCGTCATCATACATTCGCGAGCCTGGCTGCCTTTGTACTGGCCAAGGATTCCGGAAGAAGCCATTGCTTCAATCATCCTGCTGGCACGTGCATAGCCGACACTTAATTTTCTTTGGAGCAGAGAAACGCTGCCTCGCTGTGATTCGAGAACGATGCGAACTGCATCATCGAACATTTCATCATCGCAGGCACCTGCGGCATCGATACGGTTAAGCTGCATAAGTTCGGGATGGAACTGGGGCTGGGCCTGTTCGGAAAGATGCTGGACAACTTTTTTGACTTCGCCATCATCGACGAAGGCGCCCTGAGCGCGAACAAGTTCGCTTGTTCCGGGTTTGAGGAAGAGCATATCACCTTGGCCGAGGAGGGTTTCGGCGCCGTTCTGGTCAAGCACGATTCGGCTGTCGAGGCGGCCTGAGACGCGGAAGCTGATTCGGCTTGGCAGGTTTGCTTTGATAAGGCCGGTAACGACGGTTGCCTGCGGACGCTGGGTGGCGAGAACGATATGGATGCCGACCGCTCGACTTTTCTGGGCGATACGGACGATATAGCTTTCTATTTCTTTCGAAGAGGTCATCATCAAATCTGCAAGCTCATCGACGATGATTACGAAATACGGCACCTTCTTTGGAATTTTGGCTTCTTCATCCGGAGTTTGCGGATTGAATCTGCGGATGATTTCTTCTGTGCCGAGTGAGTTATAACCTGCTATATTTTTAACACCTGCTTCGGCGAAGAGTGCGTAACGCTCTTCCATTTTCATGGTAGCCCATTCGAAAATCTGTTCGGCTTTTGTAATTTCAGTAACAATCGGAGCCATCAGGTGCGGGATTTTGGAGAAGGCGGTCATTTCGACCATCTTGGGGTCAACGAGTACGAGCTTAACTTCGTCGGGACGTTTGGTGAGCATGAGGCTCATAATGATGCTATTGATGCAAACGCTTTTTCCTGAACCGGTGGTGCCGGCGATGAGTAGATGCGGCATTGAGGCGAGGTCGCTGACGATTGCCTGGCCGGAGGAATCTTTGCCGAGGAAGAGAGGAAGATGCATACGTTTATAGTTTTCATTTGCACGCATCAGGAGGTCTTTGAGGCGAACGGTTTCCTTTTGGCTGTTTGGAACTTCAATTCCTATTGTGTGTCTGCCGGGGAGAGGCGCGACAACTCTAACTGCCGGAGCGCCGAGCGCACGAGCGATATCATTCGAGAGATTCGATATCTGGCTGACTTTTACGCCGGGGGCGAGTGCCATTTCGAACATCGTGATTGTCGGGCCGGGTTCTGAACCAGCGACGTGGGCTTCGATGCCGAACTCATTTAAGACTTTTTCGAGAGCGTCTGATTTAGCCTTTATTATTTTTTCCTGGACTGCGCCGAAATTATATTCCGGCTCGATAAGCAAATCCAAAGGAGGGAGTATATAGTCATCGTATTTCTGTGCTTCAAAAGGCGGTTCCTCATCGTGCTGCTGCGGTGCGGATATCTGGGGCTGCGGCTGCTTGATAACCGTAATTGCAGACAGAGGTTCTTTTTGGAGATGATTTTCAATTTCACGGTCTGCCTGAGCGGTTTGCAGGGGTGATTGCGGCAGAGTAATTTGAGCCTGCTGCTGAGCTTCTTCAACGAGGAGCTGGGCAATTGTAGGCTGCGGTTTCTTCTCGCTTAATTTTTTCCAAATCGCGGAAATTTTCTGTGAATGTGCTCTGGCGTTTGCCCAGGCGGGAACGAACGCACCGAACAATTTCATAGAAATAACGCCGATGATGTGAAGCAATCCGAGAACGAGTGAGTCAGCGAAAAGAATTGCGCCGACGATGAAGCCGCTGAGGACAATGATTACTGTTCCGAGCAGTGAAAAGTTTTGCTTAAGAAATATTATGGATGCTGCGCCGAGAATTCCGCCGCTGCCTGTAGGGAGTGCTGAAATGCTGTTTCGGCGAATCATATATATAATCGCTGAGACCGAAGCGGTAACGAGCAGCATTCCAAGAGCGCGTAAAATCGGCTGACTTACAGGACGGTCGGCGAGTTTTACGACGATGGCCGTTGCGATAGCTACGAGAGCAATGAAAACGCCGGGGCCGACGAAATACATCAGATAATATGCGAAGAAAGCACCAACTGAGCCGCACCAGTTTGCAGGTGGCTGATTATTTGGCCAGACGAATCTGCTTGGAAAATCTCCAGGGTTGAAACTTAGACAGCTAAACAGCAGCATCATTATAAATCCAAGCCCAATAACTAAGAGGGCTTTAGAGCTTAAATTCACCGGCTTTTTCAATTTTTAAAGTCCTATAATAAAATGTTAATCAATATTATTAAGCGCGCAAAACAACCGCAACAATATAATGATTGTATCGGCAGAATGCTTTAAATTTCTCCAGCTTATCAGCCACGCATTCTAAAGAAATTAAAAGCTCCCGAAACCAATAAAAGCATTGATGCAGGTTCGGGAATAATGGCGAATGTTTCGGGGGCAGTAATGAGGTCTATTCTGATGTTTTTCAAAATGCCGGTGTCGTAATAAATCGCATCGCAAATTTTTATTGTCCAAAGACCATAAGCGTCACGGCCGTTTAGTGAACTTAAAGGTTCTATGGCATTGGGTTTGTATGAATTATTTGAGAGAGATTTTGCGGAATTGACGGTAACGCGGCTTTGCTCATCTAATGTAACCCAGCCTCGGCAGTTTTTTGCGGGGATGAAATCATATTCGTCATAGCCGCTGATGGTTGGCGAAATGCCCGATGGACTTTCAATCATGATCACTAAATCGCAAAAACTGGTGTGGTTCAAATCGAGAGCAAGATTCAAATCTATTATCTTGCCGCTGATTGGTATGAAAACAGATGTTTCAATCCAGACTTCTTTTTGTTCCGGTGGACCGAAGGATTTATTAACCGATGATCCGAAAGATGAATAAATTGCACCAAATGCCGCAGTCTCCCATAAAAATATAACAATTACTAATGCGGCAATTATAATTCGATTCAGCAGTCTCTTGCTGTGATTATAGTCCATATTTTGAAGATATTATCGGACGAAAAATTATATTCAATAGAAATTTATTTTTTTTAAAAAAGATAACTGAATAAATGGCAAGAACGGCTGCTGTTTTTTTTTCTATTTTCTGTATTTTAACTAATCGCTACAAATTAAATAGCTCCTGACCCCATTTTTTTTATTTGATTTTAGAAATTGCATTTATATTATATATCTTTATGGCAAGACCATTAAGAATAACCCCGGCAGGATTTGCTTATCATGTTTTTAACAGAGCAAATGCTCGTGTTCAAATTTTTACTGCAAATAATGATTATCTTTGTTTCGAAAAAATTTTGATGCAAGCTGGTGAAAAATTCAATTTATGGCCTTGTACTTATTGCATAATGCCCAATCATTGGCATTTGGTACTTTGGCCGCAAGAAGAAGAGGTGCTTTCTAAATATGTCGGTTGGATTACTATGACCCATACTCAACGGTGGCATGCATTTCATAAAACAACTGGTTATGGTCATCTTTATCAAGGACGATTTAAATCTTTTCCTGTTCAAAATGATTCACATTTTTTGACCCTGTGCAGATATGTCGAGCGCAATCCTGTCAATAGCGGCCTTGTCGAAAAGGCACAGGATTGGCGATGGTCAGGAATGTGGCATCGCTGTAATAACGAAAATAGTGCAATATCGTTTTCTGAATGGCCGGTTGAAATTCCAAAGGATTGGTCTTCGTTAGTGAATCAGGTTTTTAACGAAAAGGAAATAGTTGAAATAAGAAGGTGTATTGAACGGAACAGACCATTTGGAGAAGTTGCCTGGATGAATCAAGCGGCGTCATCACTGGGTTTAAAATCTTCTAATGATAAACCAGGAAGACCCATGAAAAAAAGACTCTAAAGAATTCTAAAAGTCAATTCGTTGTTTTCTATTTTACGTAAATATCCCAAATCAACTAGCTCCTGACCCCTATTTTTCCTATTTTTATTTTTTTAGCCAATCGGTAATGTTTTTGGCTAAAATTTGTGGGTCTTTACGTTTTAAGATGTTGTCGGCTATAGGTTTTGGGATTTTTAATTGGCTCATTGCCTGCTCGACTCGTTGCCAAAGTTTAGTTTTTTTCTGCTCCGTATCTGCCAAGTATATCTCGGCGACAAGTTCCTGAAGCTTCGTGAGTGCTATCTTATCCAAGTTATCATAATAGTTTTTTATAATCTTTTTTTGATATCCACTGAAATTATTAGCCATTTACTATTCCTATTATATAGTTTCAATTAGTTTCAATAAATTATTGTTAAAATCTTTAAATCAATACTGTTAAAAGGGGCCGACCCATTTTATTTCTTTTCAATACAGGTTCAATTCTTTCCTATTTTACGCAAAACCTATAAATTAAATAGCTCCTGACCCCATTTTTATAATTATTGTTCCTGTAATGTCAATTTGTACGATAATAACTATTAGAACCTTTATATCAATACTAATAATGAGGTTTTTTTAGGTATTTATAACTGGATTTATAAAGTAACGGGAATATAATCAGGCGGCCAAACGACTAAAACAGGAAGCATAATGCAGAAACGGATTATTTGCGTTCTAATAACATTATTATTTTACACGGAAGGCTTTTGCGGAATAGACCCTTCCAAAGCCCGTTATTTTGGGGCAGAAGATCTCAATCTCAACGGCAAATCATTAAAAAACTACCAGCCATCGGCCGGTGAACATATTCTTGTGTTCGATGAAGGCTTCACTCTCCTATTAGGCGATAACAAACTCAAGAGCGAAAAAGCAGTCGTATGGCTTAGCAGTTTCACAACAGAACATCTCGGCGTTGAAAATGCAGAATATAAATTAACTGTCTATCTGCAGGACAAGGTAAGCATGAACCAGGGCAAAGGTTCGAAAATGTCCGGCCTTGATGTTGAAGATAAGATTGTCGAAGGTGCGGAGTCGCTGGTGGCGAAATTCGAGATTAATGGAGAAATTTTCGTAACTGCGGACAAACGCATTACTGAAGACCCGCGTACAAGTGAACTTTACAGAAATGCACAAATAGCAATTGGTCAAATAAAGGCTGAACCTGAAAAGGTCCTCGCGGAAGAAGAAGCTGATGAAGTTACAGGCGAAAAGAAGCCATCCAGTGAATTGGCAGCGGAAGAGTCGCCCAAATTGAATATAAACGATAAAAAAAATAATAAGGGCGCGAAAAAAAATCGTGAGAGCAGGAAAAAAACTGTTAAAACTGCTAAAAAGAAAGCCACGGATACCAAAACGGTTGTCGCCGTTCCTCCACCGCCACCGCCTAAAATAAATTATCCAGTTAATATAAGCAGCGCAACAGATGTACCTGTAAAATTCTCAAATGAGAATTTACCTGACGGCACAGGTATTGCAACGATTTTAGACAGATTTTATTTGTGGCAGAAGCAGGATGAGAGCGGCAATGTTCTTGAGTTTATGGCCGATAACGCGGTTGTATTTTATGCCCGAAAAACAGATGAGCCTAATACGACAGATAGTCTTTTGTCGGATAATTCAATCAAGGCCATTTACATTCGCGGCGATGTAATAATGACCGAGGGCACGAGGACAATTCGAGCGGTTGAGGCTTATTATGATTTCCAGAAGAAACAGGCTTTGATAATAAAGCCGGAAATGCAGACTTACGACCCGGAGCGTGGAATACCGATTTACGTTCGGGCAGAGAAAATCAGGCAGGTTTCAGAAAATAAATTCGCAGGTGAAAACGTAACGCTGACAAGCAGTGAATTTTATGTTCCTCAGGTATCTGCGACCGCATCCAAAGTATTTATTACAGATACGACAAACGTTCAAAAAGCAGGGGAGAAACCAGATAAATCCAGCTTTGACGTAGAAATGCAAAAAGTAAAGTTCAAGGTAGATAACAGAACTGTTTTCTATTGGCCGAAAATAAGAACCAACAGCGAAAGACCTGATCTGCCGATTAGAAAGATACAGGTAGGAAGAGACAATACATTTGGGACATCTCTCGAAACAGAATGGTATTTGGCAAAAGTTCTTGGGCTTCGCGAACCAAAAGGTGTGGAATCAAGGCTGATGATAGATCACTATTCCAAGCGCGGAACGGGCGCGGGCGCGGACATAAGCTATGAAAGAGAAAAATATTTTGGCAATGTCAACGGATATATAATTAATGATGAAGGTGAAGACGACCTTGGCAGGAACAGGCAAAATATACAGCCTGACCAAGAATTAAGGGGTATGCTTAATTTTCAGCACAGGCAATTTTTGCCGGAACACTGGCAGTTGACTCTTGAATCGAGTTATATATCGGATGAATTTTTCCTTGAGGCGTTCAATCGTGAAGATTTCTTCAGCGGCAGAGGTCAGGAGACAAGCGCACATCTTAAATGGATAAAAGACAACCAGGCTTTCGCATTATTAGGAAGATGGCGAATAAATAATTTTGCCGATCAGCTCGAAGACCTGCCTTCGGCGCAATATCATTTAACGGGGCAATCGCTTTGGAACGACAAACTAACATTGTACAGCGATAGTATGGCAGGAAGATTTCGTCAGCTTACAGGCAATAATCACGATGATTTAAATATTACAGATGAATACTTCACATTCGGCCAGCATCGTACTGAAATTGATTTTCCGATGCAGTATAAGACCGGAAATATCGTTCCATACGTTGCAGGTACTTTCGGATATGATGATCGAAGCGGTTTCGCAAGAAGCGTTGCGACAGGCGGCCCAGAAGTAACTGGCGATAAAGAAGTATTTATCGGCGAAGCTGGTTTAAGAGCATCGACGCAGTTTTGGAAACATTATAATTACAGGTCAACATTCTGGGATGTCAACGGTGTACGTCACATCGTGAAACCTTTTGCAAATGCGGCGATTTTTTCTGAAAGCTCGGATTTTGTTGAACAGAGAAATAACTATACTTTGGGTCTTCTGCAAAGATGGCAGACAAAACGCGGCCAGGGTGAGAATCGAAGGACTCTCGACTGGATGCGATTCAATCTCGAATATACAATGGTTGACGATGACAGCGATGTACGCAGGGCGGACAGACAACTCTGGAACAATCCATTTGTGCCGCTTTCAACTATTCTCGCACCCAGTATTTTTAACAGCGACTTAGGCGGCAATTTCCGAACATTCGAGCTGTTCGGTCCGCAGCGCGACAGCGTAAATGCAGATTACATCTGGCGGCTTAGCGATACGACCGCAATCCTGAGTGATTTCAACTGGGATGTCGATGATGCTGAATTTGAACAGTTCAATGTAGGGGTTTCCAGAATTGTCTGGCCGAACCTGAGCTTTTTTGTCGGCTCAAGATATATGAGAAGCGTGACAATCGATGGCGAACAAGGTTCGACCGCGTTCACTTTTGCGGCAACATATAAAATCAATCCCCGCTACACCCTTTCTTTCGCACATCAATACGATTTCAATCGGGACGGCACAATCGCCACAGAGGTTTCTTTAATCAGAAGATATCACAGACTTTATTACGCCTTTACCTATCGTGTGGACGAATCACTTGACAGACGCTCGATAGTCCTTACTATATGGCCTGAAGGTGTCGGAGAACTCGCCTTTGGGTCAAGAAGCGTTATGGGCCTCGAAAATCCCGGCGACCGGAACTATTAAGCGGAAGAACTCGAAAAAACCTTTGCCTTAAAGGTTTTAAGCGACTATTTTAGCAGGAATCAATTAATCTTTAAATTTATTAAGGAAGACTGAAAATGGCATTAGTAAC
>MHXZ01000016.1 GCA_001825665.1 Planctomycetes bacterium GWF2_41_51
CAGGCAGCGTAACTTTTACCATTGATTCTTTTTTTTACTTTCCACCTAAAAAACCATAAATCATTAAATAGTAATTAGTAAAATCTTAACTATTAACAAGAAATTGTCAATTATTTATATAAAAAGGTTTAATAAGTAAAAATAAACCCAAAAACCTATGAATATTCATGTTAATTATTATACTTATGACTTCCATGCCTTTGTATTGACAGTAACTTATATTAATTGTACAATATAACGTTCAAATCAGCCTGAGCCTTTAGCGGCAGGTCTAAGCCGCCATGTTTGGTATCCATAACTATTTGCGCTCCAAATAGTTAGAACTCGGAGTACGGATAATGACCGATAAAAAACAGCCTATTGATAGCCATATACATTTAGAGATTGAGCCTGAAATTAACAAGTTTTTCAAAGCAGCCGTTAAGGCGCAGGCCAGCGATTTACACCTGAAAGCAGGTCAGCCTCCCAAATTGAGAATGCGCGAAGGCATCAGAAACACAAATGGCGAGTCGCTGGACGCAAAAAAAATTGAACAGCTTGTTTTTGAAATTCTCAGTGAAAAACAAAAGCAATTCTTTCTTGATAATGGGTCTTTGGACTTTGCTTATGAATTCAGCACAGAGGACAGGTTCAGAGTCAACATTTTCAGGCAGCGCACAAAAATCAGCGTGGCCGCAAGAAGGATTACCTCACAAATTCCTCCATTCGAATCTCTGCATCTTCCCCCGATGGTCCAGAAAATTGCGGACGCTGCTCACGAAGGCCTCATTCTCGTAACCGGCCCTACCGGCTGCGGAAAAAGTACGACACTTGCATCGATGATCGACCATATTAATCGTACTCGCTCCTGCCATATAATTACGGTGGAAGACCCCCTTGAGTTTGTCCATAAAGATAAAAAAGCCATTGTATCGCAAAGAGAAATCGGCATTGATGTGCCCGACTATGGCGATGCACTCAGGTCTTTGATGAGACAGGACCCCGATGTTGTGCTAATCGGTGAAATGAGAGACCAGGAAACTTTCACCGCCGCCATGAGAGCTGCTGAGACAGGCCACCTCGTTTTCGGAACAATGCACTCCTCAAGTGCTTCGCAGACTATTCAAAGAATTCTCGACTTGTTCCCGCAGAACGAAAGAGATCTTGCCAGACAAACTTTTTCTATGTCTTTCAAAGCAATTATCAGTCAGGTAATTTTGCCGAGCATTAAAAAAGAATCTCCGAGAATTCCTGCCGTCGAAATTCTTGTTTCCAATCCAATTGTAAGAAAACTTATTGCAGATAAACGTGAATCCGAGCTTGACTCCATCATTAGAGCATGCCAGAATGAAGGCATGCAGGATTTTACCGAAAGTCTAAGAACGCTCGTTGAAACAGACTGGATCGACCTGAAAACAGCGCTTCAAAACGCGCCGAATGTCGAAGAACTTAAAATGGCTCTCAAAGGTATCAGGGCCAGTGCTGGTGTTATTCTTTAATAAACTCTTCCGGAGTAATAAATGCCGAACATTATTGCAGATATTCAAATGGGTTTTTATGTTTCGCCTGTCAAACTGGCAGTCTTCATCGCTGGATTCTTCCTCTGGCTGCCCTTATTGAAATGGGTTCAGCAGGATGCGATAAGAGTCAAAACAAATGTCAGGAGATGGACGACGATTACTTTCATGGCCGGTGCCATAGGTATTCTGCTTTGGCTCCTGGTGCCGCTTTTCATTATTGGATTGCCTTTATACATCATCTTTATTGGTGTTACTTCAATCTTATACATTATGCACCGAAATACCATAGTGGATGAATACCAAAAACTTTTCACGGTAGAACACATTAAAAGCCTTTTTGTGAATGAAAAGAAACAACTCGAAAAAATTGAAAAAGGTCTTGTCTTCATTACCGCAAATAAAAACAAAGTGCCTGCTCCGATGGCCAAAACTCCTGAATTCTTCGGCTACAAAACTGCACAGGAATTCTTAGACGATGCAATCTGGAAAAGAGCAGAATATGTTTTACTCACTCCCGCATCTGACCAGCAATATGCAGTTCAATATGTGATTGATGGAGTTATCGAAAAGCAGGATCCCAAGATGCGCGAGGATGTGGAATTTTTCATTCGTTACTTGAAAAATCTCGCAGACCTCGAAGTCGAAGAGCATCGAAAACCTCAAACAGGACGATTCACTGTGCAAAAAGATGGCAAAGCTTACGGGTGGGAAGTTACTACCGCAGGCACAACTGCCGGTGAACAGGTCAGACTCAAATACACCGCCGAATACAGTTTCAAGAAATTGCCCGACCTTGGCCTTATGCCCGACCAACTCGAAAAACTCAACGCTGTCGCGCAGGGACCAAGAGGCGTATTTCTAATTACCGGACCGAAGAAAAGCGGCGTTACTACTACGTTCTACGCTCTTATTAGAAATATTGACCCATTTTTGAACAACATTAATCTTCTTGAAAAACAACCTGCAAGTGAAGTTCCAAATGTAACGCAAAACGTATATGCACTCAGTGATACAGGAACCACTACTTACGCCAAAAAATTCTATACAATGATGCGAACAGGTCCGGATATTGTCGGCGTCGAACAAGGCAACGACAAGGAAATCGCGAATATCGCCTGCTCGCTTACAAAAGACAACAAAGCTGCATATATCACTTACGAAGCTACCAGCACCATCGATGCACTGACAAAATGGATCGGTCTCGTAGGCGACAAAGCTTTAGCCATCAACAGTCTGGTCGGCATAACAAATCAAAGACTAGTCAGAAAATTATGTGAGCAGTGCCGCCAACCTTATGAACCTAATAAAGAGCTGCTTCGCAAACACAACATACCCTCCGATAACATTACTGCATTTTATCGTCAGGGTGAAACAGCATTTAATAAACGCGGTAAACCGATTTTATGTACTAATTGTCAGGGCACCGGCTTCTTTAGCAGAACAGCAATATTTGAAACGATAGTCTTCGACCCGCAGATTAAGCAGCTTTTATTACAGGCAAAAACCACCAGCGATATCGCCGTCATTTTCAGACGCGCCAAAATGCTTTATCTGCAGGAACAGGCTATTAGAAAAGTCGCTCAGGGCGTTACTTCTATTAACGAAGCTATAAGAGCGCTTTCAGGCCCGCAGGAAAACGCGAATAAACCTCAGCCTCCAAAGGCTCAGCCTCAGACTCAAACGGAGAAAAAATGATTGCCGAACTAGTTGTATTTGCTGCTATCGTCGTAATTATGGGCTATATGTATTTAAAAGGCTCAATTGTTAGATCATTTATATTTTTTATCAACGCGATTATCGCTTCGACTGTAGCGATTTCATTTTTTGAAACAGCAGGCAGAATGCTCATCGGTTATGGTTATGGCGGGCAATGGATTTTTATGGCCGTTTTCGTACTCATTTTTGCGATATTTTTCATTTTACTGCTCGCAATTTCTGATAAGTTAGCGCCCGATGAATTATACTTCGGCGATTTACCTGACCGCGTAGTCCGATGCATCATCTGTATTCCTCTGGGCATGGTTCTCGCAGGCGTTCTTTTGATTGCTGTCAACTTGTCTCCCCTTCCAGGAAAATGGCCGTATGAACGTTTTGATTTGGAAAATAAAAATGCACGTCCTTCAGCCCCGGACAAATCTTTAATTCTTAATGCAGATGGCCTCGTCGCAGGTTTTGCGTCGGCTATCAGTAAAGGCTCAATGGCAGGCAGTAAAAGCCTTGACGTTTTCCATCCTCAACTGCTAAACGAGTTTTCTCTTAACCGTGTAATAAGCGAAGAGTCTAATCCCATTATGGCAGGAACCGATGCAATAACTGTTAAAAAAGCTTACGAAGCTGATAGCGTGCTTGCGTCATCTATTCAAAATCGTCCTGCCGGCTCAAAGCTTATCGTTGTTGAAACTGAAATAAGAAACTCTTCAGTAAAAGATGGCGGCGCTTTATACGCCATCGAAACCGGAACAGTTACTTTCACTATGGGTCAGGTTAGATTGATTTGCAAAGAATCCCCTGACACTCTCACCGGCACCGCCGAAGTTATCTATCCTATCGGCTGGCTTATAAATGAAACAACTCTCGATCCTAAAGCCATGACAGAAGAGATTAAACTCACCGGCGCAGATTTCCCCAGCGGCACTAAAACTCTGAAATTTGTTTTCAATATACCTTCGAACACAAAACCTGTAATGCTGCAATTTAAAATTAACGCCGTTGATGAAATTACAAAACTCCATAAGCAGCAGGAAGAGGAAATATAGTCTTTTTAATTGACTTTCATATCCGGCTTTCTTAACATATTTTTTTCTGTAATAATAATCCGATTAAGTAGAGGTAATTATGGCTAAAGATAAAATTTCATTGAAACGCCGTCCATTTATGCTGTTGATTCGCGATGGATGGGGATTTAATCCTAATCCTGCTGAAGATGCTTATAATGCGATAAAACAAGCTAATACTCCTGTTGACGATATGCTTATGAGTCAATATCCTAATTGCCTGATTCATACCAGCGGCGAAGATGTCGGTCTGCCGGTCGGCACAATGGGCAACAGTGAAGTCGGCCACCAGAATCTCGGTGCCGGAAGGATTGTTGACCAGGAATCTGTAAGAATCACAAAAGCAATGCGAGAAGGCTCTTTCCTCGAAAATCCTGAAATGATAAAATTAACGGATTACATTAAAAAAAATAATGGCAAACTGCACCTGCTCGGCTTATGCAGCGACATAGGCGTTCATTCGCTGCTTAGCCACGTTTATGGTTTGCTTGATTTCGCCAAAAAAAATAATCTTACAAAAGTTTACCTTCACGCTTTTACTGATGGCAGAGATTCTCCCCCAGACAGCGGTATTAAATATCTTGCGGACATTGAAAACAAAATGGCGGAAATAGGCGTTGGAAAAATCGCTACTATAATGGGCCGCTTTTACGCTATGGACAGAGACAGCCGGTGGGACAGAGTTCAAAAAGCTTATGAATGTCTGACCGCCGCAAAAGGCGCAAGAGCAGAATCCGTTCAGGATGCGATGCAGCAGAGTTATGACAAAAAAATCACAGATGAATTTATTGAACCTGTTTGTATCGTTGATGAAAATCAACAGCCGTTGGCAAAAATCGAAGATGGTGACGGCGTTGTCTTTTTCAATTTCCGCGGCGACAGACCTCGTGAAATTACACGAGCTTTCGTTGATGATGCGTTCACAGGTTTTACACGTACCGTAAGACCGCAGACTTATTATCTCTGTATGACAGAGTACGATGCGACAATCCCCGCACCTGTGATATTTCCAAAATTGCCGAGAATGAAAAATATTGCTGCCGCTTATTTCAGCGAGCTCGGCCTTACTCAGTTCAGATGCGCAGAAACTGAAAAGTATGCTCACGTAACTTTCTTCTTCAATGATTATACGGAAAAACCATACCCAGGCGAGGACCGTCAGATTGTCCCATCGCCGAAGGTCAGAACTTATGATTTGCAGCCCGAGATGAGCGCCAATGAAGTCTGTGATGTAGTTCTGCAAAGACTCGATAGCGGCAAATATGACGTCATAGTTATTAATTTCGCCAATCCCGATATGGTTGGCCACACAGGTATTCTCGAAGCGGCCGTTAAAGCTGCGGAAACTGTTGATCGCTGTGTCGGAAAAATTCTCGAAAAAATTAAACAGCTTGGCGGCGCAGCAATTGTTACCGCTGACCACGGCAATTTTGAACGTATGTTTGACGCTGAAAATAACGGCCCGCATACCGCTCATACAGTAGGCGATGTTCCGCTTATCATTTTTGATGAATTGAATAAAAATAGAAAATTGCGCAATGATGGACGGCTTGCCGATGTGATGCCGACGATGCTCGAAATGATGGAACTCCCCCAGCCGCAGGAAATGACTGGAAAAAGTCTGTTTGTAAAATAATTATATATTAAGCCGGTGTTGTAATGGGTCAGATAAAGGTACTTGACCAGAATACTATAAATATGATTGCAGCCGGCGAGGTTATTGAAAGACCTGCCAGCGTAGTCAAGGAACTTGTCGAAAATAGTATCGACGCCGGGGCAACTGAAATATCAATATACGTCGAAGATGGCGGCAAAGCTCTTATTCGCGTAATCGATAATGGGTGCGGAATGGACAGAGCCGACCTTTCAGTCGCTTTCGAAGCACACGCCACAAGCAAACTCAAAACAAGCGCAGACTTACTGAACATTTCCACAATGGGTTTCCGCGGCGAAGCTCTTGCAAGTATCGCTTCTGTCGCGAAAGTTACGGTTATCAGTAGAACGCCTGATTCCATCGAAGGAAATAAAATTGAAATCGATTGCGGCACCAAGAGTCTAATACAGCCGTGCAGCGCAAATCAAGGCACAACTATAGAGGTACGCAATTTATTTTACAAATTACCCGCAAGGAGAAAATTCCTCCGAACTGCGAATACAGAAATTACGCATATTGCCGAACAGTTTACAAGAATCGCCCTTGCGAATACAAAGATTGCTTTAAGCCTGCACCATAATGATAGAGAACTTTATAGATTGTCCGTTGGTTCGAGCATAACTGAAAGAATCGAAAAATTGTTTGCAGTCGATTTTGCCCAATCGCTGATTCAGATTCACAGTATTGAAAAAAAAATGGAAGTTACCGCATTTCTAAGCAGACCGGAAAATGCGAGAGCCAATAATAAATTTCAATATTTTTTCCTAAATGGCAGATTTATTCGAGACAAATTTCTTTCAGCTGCGGTTAGAGACGCCTACCGCGGAATAATTGAGCCGGATAAATATCCTGTGGTTTTTATCTTCTTCAAATTGCCTTCCGATGAATTCGATGTCAACGTTCATCCTACGAAAATAGAAGTACGCTTCGATAATGCAAATTTGATTTATTCGCAGCTTCTCAGCCTTATACGTGAAAAAATGCTTTCAATGAACCTCGATGTCAAAGCATTACTGCCTAAAAACGAAAATATGGCTATCGGCCAAAATCCGCAAACCCAGCAGATAACCGAAGCTATTTCAGGTTTTTTCAGTCATTCTCAATCCGCATCTCAGCCGCGATTCAATTTTTCTGATTTTGCAAAAAAAAGCGATATTGTCGCAGCCCAGCAACGCGAGAATTTTTACGGTGAATCTTCGGCGAATTCGTCTGCTCCGGATTATTATCAAATTCACGATAGTTATATTATCGTCCAGACCGAAGATGGTTTTTTGATTATAGACCAACACGCACTTCACGAGAGAATAATATATGAAGATTTATGTCGACGTTTGGCAGCCGATAATGCTGCAAAACTGCAATCGCAAAAACTCCTCATACCTGAGACTTTTGAAGTAAATCCGGCTAAGAGCGGTTCTCTCGAAAAAGCTGCCGATATTCTCGACAAATTAGGCATTGTTATTGAGCCGTTTGGCCCGGGTTTATTAGCTATTCAGGCTTTTCCAACTCTTCTTGCCAAGGTCCAGCCTATCGATTTTGTTACTGATTTGCTCGATTTATTCGATGAATCAGCAGAAAAACTGGATGCCGAAAGGCTTCTTCATGAAATTCTGGATATGGCAGCTTGTAAAGCAGCCGTAAAAGCGGGACAAAAACTTAATCAACTTGAGATGCATCAGCTTTTGGCCGATAAAGATGCAATCGAAAGAGCGAGCAGATGTCCACATGGAAGACCGACAGCTATAAAATTTTCGCTGCAAGAGCTTGAAAAACAGTTCAAAAGAACGTAAGCTCTTTGAAGAATTGGACTTGTGATTATATTTAAAATGTCTTGCAAACGGTATGGCAGCTGACTATATTATTGCTCTTTAAATGGTGCGGTTATGTGCGTTTTTGGAATTCGAAAAGGTGCCCGCTCATTTATGTTTTTAGAACGTATATAAATTAAAGGAAAACATGAAAAAAAGAATATACATCGACAAAAATGCAATGAAGAACGATAAAAAGAAAAACGAGCCGGTGCCGGTTTACACAAAAACCAGCGAGTATCTGTCAGCAGAAGAGGTTGAACACTTCAAGGAACTACTGTCCGAAAAAAGAAAAGAAATGATTGGCGACGTTAATCATATAGAGGACGAGGCTTTAAAGAAATCAAGGCTTGATGCCAGCGGCGACCTTTCAAGTATGCCAATTCATATGGCCGATATTGGCACAGACAACTATGAACAGGAATTTTCGCTGAACCTGCTCGACAGTGAACGAAAAATTCTTCGTGAAATTGATTTTGCCTTAGCTCGAATTGAAGACGAAAGTTTCGGCATCTGCGAAGCAACCGGAAGAGGCATTTCAAAAGCAAGGCTTGAAGCACGTCCATGGGCAAGATACTGCATAGCATATGCGAAATTAGTCGAAAAAGGGGTTGTCAAAGAAGGCGAACCAGTCCCTGAAGGTGTAGAACTCGATTAATCTCCAAAATAATTAATTCCAAAAGGCCGTCCAAAACGGCCTTTTTTCATGTTTAGACATTAAAGGCAAACTCTTTACCTTGCATCTATTGAATTTGTACTCCTCTTTTGGTATAATAAATTCCAATGAAATTTTGGAATTTTATATTTACTCTGTTTTGCTTTCCAATCTCAGCCGTTGTAGTTGCCGGCCAGACGTCCCCGCCGGCGGTAGCTCAATGCAGAATCAGATGCACTGTGTCCTCCGTTGTTGAGTGGTCAGACGCTTTTTTTCAGGAAATAGATCTCGGCGAACTGAATATTAAAAATAAAACGGCTGCCGGGGAAACTTCTCTAACCCTTTACACCAATGGAGATGTAATTATCACAGCAGATAACAGTCCAAGTGCCAAATTGTCTTATGGCTCTTACGCCCTGCAAACAGAATATCAATTAAAATGTGATGGCACCGGACTCGGACAAACAGGAGCTAAACCGACCCAGTGGTGTACTTACGATACGTTCTTAAAGGAACCTGCCGAAATAATACATAATCCCGCCGATGGTGCTGTAGTAGTCATTTTATCGGTTAAAGCTTCTGTCGCTGATATTCACAAGGATAACACCGGTGAGTATAATGCAATTCAAACTCTTACGGCCTGTTGGAAGTCGTAGGATTTTTCAGAACTTCGTCGATTTCATTACTGACTGTATAACCTCTTAACTTTTCTGCCAGTTTTTGTATTTTCAACAAAGCATCGTCTGTTTTCGAAACATTCTGCTTTAAAGGTTTGCGTTTAATCGGATAATTATAAATTGATTTAACATCCGGCGAAATATTTAGCTCAATGTCCCCAAGCGATTCAATATGTTTACACATTTCATGGATTCTTATTTGTTCAGCAGCCAGCCTGTTGTCTGCCTCCACTTTGAGCCGAACCATTTTCATTCCGAGCTCAGCCTTAATTCTGGTAATCTCGTTTTCATAGGTCTCATTCTTCCTTGCAGCCTCTGCCTGTAATGCCTCAATTGCCCCTATGTAGGCATTTTCTTTTTCATCTGCTCTGGCCTTTTCCCTGGCAAGAGTTTCCTGCATCTCGTTCTGTAATTTTAAAATTCTATCTTCAAAAGCCATTTTAATATTTAAAACAGATTCTTTTGCGTCTGTTCTGATTTTATTTACCGTATTTTCCGCCTCAGCTTTTATTAATGTTGTCTTTTCATTGGAATTAGACTTAATTTCTAATATTTTCTGTTCATTTTCCGATTTTATTTTTATAATCTCTGCATTATGTGTTTTTGACATAAATTCAATTTGGGCTTTAATCGCAGATACGGTTTGAGCTGCTTGTTCCTGCTCCTGTTTTATCTGCCTCGCAGCTTCTGTCCGAGTTTGCGAAATCAACTTTTCATATTCATTTTCTTTTTCTGAGAATTCATTTTTAATTTTTCCTATTTCTTCTGTAAATTCTGATTTCAGTCTTTCTACCTCAGATGAACTTTCAGATTTAATGTTAGAGATTGTTTGTGCTGTTTCAATCTTTATCTCCATTAATTTGTCCGACAGCTCATCTGCCCTTAGCTTTTCCATTTTATATTGTTCTTGAGCCTGAACTCTTGCTTTTGCTTCCACAGCTGCAAGTGTTTGTGTTTTTGCAGTCTGCTGAACTTGATCGGCGATTCTTTTTTCTGCTTCCGATTTTGTCAGCATAATTATTCTTTGTGATTCTGCTTTTAATTCATTTATCCTGTTTCCATATTCTTTCAGTTTAGCATCGTTCTCTGCTTTCAATGCAGTTATCGCATCATCCGCTTTAGACTGCTCTCCCACTATAGCTCGTATAGTTTCAGATTCCACTTCGGCGAATTTTCTTGTCAATTCGTCAACTTTCAACTGTTCTTTAACTAATTGTTCCTGGATATCTGATCTTGTTTTAGCTTCAACAGCCGCTAAAGCCTCTGCTTTTGCAGTAAGCTGAATTTGAGATGCAAGTCTTTCATCTGATTGTTTCTTCATGGACGAAATGGAAGTTTGCAATTCATATTTCAATTTTTCGATTTCTTCTTTATAAGTGGCCAGTGTTTGATTTCGTTCAGACTTAACTGCCGCTATTTTATGCTCCGCCTCAAATTTAACTTCCGCAATTTTTCTGTTCAATTCTTCTACATTTTGTTTTTCTTTATTAAGGTATTCCTGAATTTGCTCTTTTGCCTTTGCTTCAGATTCTGCCAAAACCTCCGCTCTGCGAGTTTTGTTTAATTGCGAAGTGAACCGTTCTTCAGCTTCTGCACGAATTTTATCAATAGATTCCTGTGATAATGCTTTAACTTTTTCGATTTCCTCCTGTGCATCCTTAAGCATTCGGCTGTATTCAGCTTTGCTTGCAGCTATTTTGCCTTCCGCCTCCGCTTTATTTCTGATTATGATTTCCTGCGATTCCATTCTGACGCGGGACAATTTCTCTTCCCCAGCGATTTTAATTTTGGCTATCATTTCTTGAGATTCTGATTTGATTTTTTCAATCTCATCTTTATAGGCATTCAACGCTTTCTCTGATTCTATTCTGATACGAGATAATTTTTCTTCGCCTTCTGTCTTTATTATAGAAATAGCTTCCTGTGATGATAATTTTATTTTCTCAATTTCATCCTTATATGTATTAATGACTGCCGCCATTTCCATTTTGACACTGGAAAGTCTTTCTTCACCTTCAGCCCTAATTTTAGAAATAGCTTCCTCTGACGATAATTTAGTCTTCTCAATTTCATCATTATATGTCTTTATAACCGCCGTCAGTTCCATTTTGACGCTCGACAGTTTTTCTTCACTCTCAGCCCTAATTTTAGAAATAGCTTCCTGTGACGATAATTTAGTCTTCTCAATTTCATCATTATATGTCTTTATAACCGCCGCCAGTTCTATCTTGACGTTGGAAAGTCGTTCTTCACCTTCAGCCTTAATTTTGGAAATAGCTTCCTGCGCTGATAATTTAATCCTCTCAATTTCTTCCTGCATACCCTTCAGCGATTTTTCGTATTCCGTTTTTTGAACTGACAACTTTTCTTCGGTTTCAGCTTTATTTTTAATTATGTTTTCTTGCGATTCTATTTTGATTTTTTCAATTTCATTCCTATAAGCCTTTATTTCTGCCTGAGATTCCATTCTGAGTTTGGATAATTTTCCTTCCCCATCTGCTTTGGCTTTGGAAATAGTTTGTTCATCTTCAAATTTTATCTTATTAATTTCAGCCGTCAGTTTTTCCTCAGCTTCAATCTTAACTTTTAAAATAGATTCCTGATTTCTCGATTTTATTTCCGCTATTGTTTTTTCAAAGTCAAATCTTAATGTCTTTATCTCATCTTCTTGATGAGCTTTTATTGACTTAATTTCAGCCCTTAAAAGTGATATTGATTGTCTGGCTTTAATTTGTTCATCAGCTAATGCTTTTGCTGCATCTTCTTTAATCTGTAAAATCTGATTCTGATAACGTTCTTCTCTTTCCGCATATTCGGATTTTTTTTGTTCGATTACGTATTGTGCCCGCTCATCAGCGTTCGCCCGTTCTTTGCATATTGTTTCTTCCGCCAATGTTTTTAAACGCGTCAATTCCGAAGAAGATTCGGACTGGATTTGACTTATTTTCTCCTGTGTTTCTAATTTAAGATTGGTTATTAGTCTTGCTAACTCTTCAGTTTTTGACTTTTCTTTATTCAATTGATCCTGCACACGTGCTCTGGTTTTAGCTTCCAGTGCCGCTATCGCTTCTAATTTTTCGTTGCGTTGAATTTGATTAGTCAATTTCTCCTCAGCTTCCGCTTTAATCTTCGCTGCAAGATTATTCGATTCAGTTTTTATCTCAGCTATTATTTCTTCATATTCATTTTTAATGTTTGTTTTTTCTTCTTCGAATATTTTAGATTTCCGGTTTATTTCTGCTTCGAAAGCCGATGCAGCTTCCTTTGCCTTAATTTGTTCTTTAAGAATCGCATCTTTGGCTTGTGCCTCAATTTTTAAAATCTTTGCTTCGTAATCCTCTTCTTTATCAGCATATTCCACTTTTAAATTTTCAATCTCCTTATTCGTTATTTCCTTTTCTTTATAAAGTATTTCGTGAAATTCCGATTTCAGCCGCGATATCTCAGATGAATATTGAGATATCTTTTCCTGCGTATCTGCCTGCATTTCAGAAATTATTCTTGTTAATTCGTCGGTTTTCAGCTTTTCCTGCTTTAGATATTCTTGCGCCTGTTCTTTTGCTTTCATTTCTGCTGAGGCCAATGTTTCTGCTTTAAATGTCAACTGCTGCTGAACTGCTATTTGCTCATCCGCCTTCAATTTAATGTTTGAAATTGATTCTTGTGTTTCAGCTTTAATTTTCGCAGCTGTCTTTTCTGAATCCTGTTTTATTCTCTTTATCTGCTGCTCATAAATTTCTGCTTTATTTTCAATCTCCGTTTTGAGAGCGGTTATTGTTTCCTGAGCTTTTACCCGCTCATCCGCCATAAATCTCATTTTCGTCTCATCTTGTGAAATCTGCCGCAGGTATTTTTTCTCTTTTTCCGCGAATTCTGCTTTAATAAGTTCCGCCGCTTCCAGTGCTTCTGCCTGAACAAGCGTCCTCTCCTTTGCTAACATTTCGCGCGATTCTGATTTTATCCTGTTAATTTCATTGGAATATTCAGATTTAAGCCTAACTATTTCTTTTTCAGATTCAGCATTGATTTGACTGAGTCTTCTCGTTAATTCATCATTTTTGAGTTTCTCTTTGTTTAGTTCTTCTTGAATTCGCGTTTTAGCTTTGAATTCAAATGCAGCCAAATCTTCTGCTTTTGCTGTTAACCTTGTCTGGCCTGCAAGTTTTTCTTCTGCTTCAGTTTTAATTTGATTGATATTTTTATTGGATTCATTTTTTATTCTTGAAATTTCTTCTTCATACCTTCGAAGAATTGTATCATTTTCAATCTTAAGCGCCGTTATCGCTTCTTCTGCCTCAGTCTCCAGTAATGATATGTGTTCTTCGTATCTCTTTTCTTTAGCCGCATAATTGGATTTAAGATTTTCTATCGTCTTTTCTGTTTCAGCACGGCTTAAATCTTTCTCTTTATTTATCGTTTGCTGCGCATCTGATTGAATCTGTAATATTTCATTGACTGATTCTGATTTAATTTTTAATATCGTCTCTTCTGCCTGCTTTAACTTTGCAGCCAGCTCGCCGGTTTTCAATTTCTCCTTATTTAATTGTTCACAAATCTCCGCTTTTTCCTTAGCTTCAGATGCAGCCATAGCGTGTGCTTTAACTATTTCCTTTGCTTCGGATGCAATTTTATTTTCCGCTTCTGCCTTGATAGCAAAAATCGCTTCTTTCGATTCGGACCTGATTTTTGTCAACTCGGCGTCACAGGTTTCAGATTTAAATTTTATTTCTTTTTTAAGAGATGATATTGTCTCTTCTGTTTTAATTTTCTCTTGTGCCAGCAGTTTCTTATAGTCAGCTTCAATTTGTGCCGTTCTCTGCTCTAAATCCTTTTCCTTTTTTGCATATTCAGCTTTGATTTTATCGATGGCGTTTTGCGATTGTGCCTGAGCATTGTCTTTTTCTTTTTTTAATGCTCGCTGTGCTTCTGATTTTATAAGGGCAATTTCTTCTGAGAACTCTTTTTGAATCTGTTCTAATTTTTCCTCATTTTCAGCTATAATCTGGGATACAATTTGGCTGTAAAGTTTCTTATTGTTATCGGCACGAGATTTGATTTGATTAATTATATTGCCCGCCTCTGCCTTGCCTTTTTCAGTTGAGCCGCCTGGTTCAGCATTTGCTTTAATTATCGCTTTTGTTACTAATTTTGAAATCTCAGATTTGAAGTTCCACAATGACATAAATTTCTTTCAGATTACCTACTATATACATCAACAATATACACATATTTTCCGTCCCATATTCATTTAATCGGTCATTTGACCGAAATAACTGCAAGTTATTACGCTTCAATGGCTAATCTTCCATTTTTTTGCCTAATTTTGGTTCTTATCTTATATTTTAAAAGATTCGATAGATGAATAGGGCTTAGAAAAGTACATAATGGATATTTTAAGATAGGTTATAGATTAAATGGCAGCAATAGCAGCTAAAACTCCTGAAATTAAAAATCAACTGCCTTTTGGTGAATGGCTTGTTTCCAAAGGCTTTCTCAACCGTGATGAGCTATCCGAAGCTCTGAAAGAGCAAAGCAGGCATGGCGGCAAATTAGGCGAAATACTTCTGCGCACCGGCAAACAGGAATCTTCCACAATCACTCGTTTCCTGGCTGACTATCTTTCACTTGAATACAAAAAACTTGATGATGTCAGCAAAATCGATATGAATACCGCCCGTCTGCTGCCGGAGGCGATTGCAAAACGTTTTTGCCTTGTAGCTGTAGGTACCGAGGAAAATAATATTGTAGTCGCAATGGCCGACCCTCTCGATGTCGTTGCGATAGATACAATTACCCAGCGTTTGCAGCGAGAAATAAAGGTTGTAGTCAGCACCAATGGCGAAATCGTTCATGCGATAGAAATGATTTATCATGGCTCCGACGTTGAAGAGCAACATCTTCGCGACCTTGTCGAAATTGAAACCGGACAGGACGATCAAAAAATTGAGACCGTCACAAATGATAACCAGCCTGAATCAGATACCGAAAACCAGCAGGCCGCAACACAGGCGCCTGTTATTCGTTTTGTCGATTTGCTTTTGAGCCAGGCCGTAAAAAGCCGGGCAAGCGATATTCACATCGAGCCTCAGGAAAACTCAATGGTCATTAGAATGCGAATCGACGGCGTACTTCGTGATATGGTTCCGCCCGCACGAAAGATGCAGGCCGCTGTTATTACGCGTATAAAAATTCTTTCCGATATGGACATCGCCGAGCATCGCCTTCCGCAGGATGGCAGATTCAAAATTAAAACCTCTGGCCGTGACATCGATGTGCGTGTATCGCTCATTCCCGTTATCTACGGTGAAAAGATAGTTATGCGTATTCTCGATGCCGGTGCAATCAATCATAGTATCGAAAATCTTGGTTTTGAACCCCGATTGATGGATGAATTTAAGACTATTCTAAATCAGCCGCATGGCATCATCATCATAACAGGTCCGACAGGCAGCGGCAAAAGCACTACATTGTATTCAGCCTTGAATTTCCTAAAAAGCCCAACGGAAAATATTACCACAGTTGAAGACCCTGTCGAATATCGTCTAAAGGGAATCAATCAGATTCAGGTCAAATCGGAAATAGGACTTGATTTCGCATCATGCCTTAGAGCGATTTTGAGACAGGACCCCGATGTAATTTTAGTCGGCGAAATTAGAGATAAAGAAACTGTTGAAATCGCGATAAAAGCCTCTCTGACAGGCCACCTTGTTTTAAGCACATTCCACACAAACGACGCCCCAAGCGCGATTAGTCGTTTGATTTATATGGGCATTGAACCGTATTTGCTGGTTTCATCTTTGAATTTGATTGTCGCCCAGCGTCTTGTAAGGAGAATTTGCGAACACTGCAAAGAGCCAGTCGAACTCAGCGAAGAATTGCTCAAACGCTTGAATATCGACCAGCAAAAAACACAAAATACATTTTATCATGGAAAAGGCTGCTCTGCATGCGGTTGGTCAGGTTATCGAGGCAGACTGCCTGTTTTTGAATTTCTTGTGATAGATAACGATATTCGTGAATGTATCATCAGCGGCGGGAATGAAATGCAAATCAGAGCCATCTCACGTCAAAAAGGTTATGGGGGATTACTCGAAAGCGGCGTCAGCAAAATTCTCGAAGGCTTAACTACTGCCGAAGAAGTACTTGGCGTCGCATACACGGAAAATATTAAAGCATAACTGTTACTAAACTTGGCGTATATCCGCGCCGATATGCCTGTAGGTTGATGTAAATAGTTGTTATTAAAAAAGGTAAAGTAGATGCAAGTTTTTAATTATACTGCCAGAACTTTTTCAGGAGAGCGCAAAGAAGGCGTTAAGCAGGCCGCTTCATTAAACGATGCAATCGGCTGGCTTCGTGAACAAGGTTTTGTTCCCATATCTGTACAGGAAATATCGAATGTTGCTCCGAAAAACTCATCTACATCCTTTCGCAAAAAAGTTAAATCAGCTGAGTTGTCTGCCGTTTACTGGCAATTGACTACAATGCTCGAAAGCGGCGTTCCTGTCGCAACCGCACTTGGCACAATTGCGGAAGACATCGAAAATCCTCAGCTTCGCCATATTATGAAAGAGGTCTTGGCGAAAGTAAATAAAGGTGAACCGTTTTCAGCGGGCATTGCGGAATATCCGAAAGTCTTCAATAAGTTAACAGTCGCTATGGTCTTGGCCGGCGAGTTGAGCGGAAATCTTCCCGGCTCTTTAAAGAGACTTGCAGAGTATTTCGACGGCAGAGATAAATTCAGCAAGAAAATAAAGGTCGCGCTTGCATACCCGATTTTCGTTATGGTCTTTATTGTCCTGCTGGTTGTTTTCATAATGAGTTTTATCATCCCCCGCTTTAAAATGATTTTTGAGCAGCTCGGCGGAGAACTCCCGGCCTTTACAAGAATGTTTATGGCCGGCTATGATGGAATCTGTCATAATCTGATATACATCCTGGGTTCACTGGTATTGATAATATTTTCCTTTACGCTAACTTATAACAAAAGCAAAAAAGGTCATATTTTTTACAGCAAACGATTTCTCGCACTCCCTTTATTCGGAAAGCTCATCAAGTTCGCTTTCTGTGCGATGTTCTGTAAAACAATGTCCGCACTGCTTTCCGCAGGCGTCTCGATGCTCGAAGTTTTCAATATTCTTTCCACAATGAGCAATAATGACATCATCAAAGACGCCGTTATAAATGCAAAAGAACGCATTATGGAAGGTTCCAGCATTTCGACAAGCATGACTGCTGCCAATTTTTTCCCGAATATGGTCAATAAAATGGTCCAGGTCGGCGAAGAAAGCGGTTCACTTCCGATAATGCTTGAGAGAACTGCCGATTTTTATGAAAGAAAAGTCGATGCGACACTTACTGCTATGCTCAGTCTGCTTGAGCCGATAATGATTGTCGTCGTGGGCGGCGTTGTGCTTTTAGTTGTCCTGGCTCTTTATCTGCCTATATTTACTATGGGCAAGGGATAAAAAAATCTTGCCGTAATTTGGCATTTTTAAAATTGTTTCTTATGTTTTTATATGTGAGTGAAAAAAATTAAAAACCGAAAATCTAAACAATATAGAATTTTAGGAGTGACAAAAATGAAGAGTAAAAAAGGTTTCACTTTGATTGAACTTATGGTTGTTATTCTCATCGTTGGTATTCTCGCTGCGGTAGCGATTCCATTGATGCGGGGCAGAGTTGATTCAGCGAAGTGGTCCGAAGGTAAATCTGTTGCAGGCACCATCGCGACTTCTTTACGTGCTTATGCCGCTGAAAGAGGCGGTCAGGGAGCATGGGCCAACCCAACACTCGCAAACCTTGGATTTACCACAGGCGATCTGCAGGGCACATATTTTGCCTCTACAAATTACAGTTGGACTTCGTCGTATGATGAAACAGCCAATCCGCCGCTTACATTTACTATCACTGTTACGAAGCCCGCTTCGATCACATCTGGTACAGACCTTACGTTGAGCCATTTGGGAATCTTCGCCGGCGGACCTCAATAACACGGGCATTAACAATTTAAATGCCATTTAACAGAGGGGCCGCAAAAGCCCCTCTGATTTTTTATGGGGTCAGGAGTTCGCGAATGTATATGGAAAGCAAAAAAGTATCGAAGGCATTCACGCTGACTGAAATGATGATAGCTATGGTTATGATATGCATAGCCGCTGTAGGGATACTCGATTATCAATACCATTCAGCAAAACATCAGCGGCTCGCACAAACACAAATCACAGCATCACGAACTGCCCAACTGCTTCTTGAAGACTGGAAAAGCACAGGCGGTTCGACCGCATATAACCCCGCGAATTTACAGCTTGGTTTTTCTTCTTCCTCCGTTCCTACCGGCTTTACAATGGGAGAATCCGTCGGCGGAATTCTGAACAATTGCGTTTACACTGTAACAATCAACAATGTGCCTATGGTGATTGTTCTCGGTTTCAATAATATCGAGGAGGATGCAGTTTCTGGAACCACTCTTCGGCAATTAACTGCAATGGTCAGATGGAAACAGGGACAAGCCATCGGAAGCGGAGGAAACACTTTATGTCCCTCGCCGGTTATTTTAACTACTTATGTCAGGCTCGATGGGTAAATGAAAATAAATGCGCCATAATCAAATAAAATATCGTAATGGAGTAACACTTATAGAATTGGCGACAACAATTGCCGTCTCGTCAATTCTTATGCTTGTTGTAGGTGTGCTCATCGTTAACGCCGCAAACGGCTGGCAGCAAACTTATGACAACGCCCACCAGAAAATAAAAGATGATGCGCAGGCCGTTACACTCGCCTTCGCGAATATTGGCAGAATGGCAAACAGCAAAGATTATGTGATTTATAATGTTACAGGCTCAACATTTACACCTGCCGTATCCCCAACCCCCGGCCAGGAAACCGTAGTTTCCGGAAACGCTGTGGAGTTTAGATACTGGGATGTTTCGCTCGATACAGGCGATACTTATAATTTAATGGATGTTACAAAAACCTCAACCGCTTACGCACTCTTTTACATCAGCGGCGGAAAACTAAAAGTCGATTATGGAAGCTGCCCTCCCGGGGCAGTACCCGCAGGCGGAGGTTCCAAAAATGTTTCGAATATTAAAACTATTATAATTGCGGAAAACGTAACTGCCGGCCCCGGCTGTGGAGCTTTTAGTCACACCTCCGTCAGTGGTGCCGGTAATGGAAGCGTAAGAATTAACATCGTTCTGACTGACCCCGACAATGGCCAGCAGATAAGAGTTATGAATTCAGTTTTGATTAGAAATAAATGGCCTCAATAATTAAGGGTATCTCTAAAAATTAGTATTTTTATGTGCATTTCAATGCACTTACGATTATTTTAGCTCTTTGGCATTCAAATATATTATTCCATC
>MHXZ01000017.1 GCA_001825665.1 Planctomycetes bacterium GWF2_41_51
GTTGCCGCCGATTGCATAAATATATCTTCCATAACGCAGCTTTACTAAAAGCAGCCATGAAATGAATAAACAGAAAAGACATATTATTGTAACAACCGTAATGTTATTACCTAATATTTTGGAATTGATTACATTAAAAATCTCCGGCACATCGACATATTTATACGTGCCGTCAGCCTGCTGAACTGCGGTAGAAATCTTCTGTCCGCCTGAGACCCATTTTGCGACACCTCTTGCAAAAACCATCATCGCAAGTGTCGCTATGAAAGGCTGAATGCGGAACTTTGCGATAAACGCACCGGAACAAACTCCGCAAAGCGTGCCGATGCAAAGACAGGCTGCGATTGCTGCAAAAGTGTTCATACCCCTGTGAATTGTAAACAGCGAAAAACAAACTGCCGTCAGAGCAAGAATGCTTCCGACCGAAAGATCAATTCCGCCTGCGATAATCACCATTGTCATTCCACAGGCAAGCATTCCATAAACTGAAACTGCGCGAAGCATATCGCGATGGGTACCCCATTTGAAAAACGCGCTATCTGCGTTAAAAATTATTCCGATTATGAAAATTATTATCAAAGCGCCCAGCGCCCTTGTAACAGGCGAGGCAACCCATGAATGTTTTAATCCGCTCTTCACTAAATCATCCTTTCATATCAACCCATAGCAGCTTGCAGGATTTTTTCCTGTGTCGCATCCGCTGCGGTATATTCAGCCGTTATTTTGCCGCGATGCATTACTATTATTCTATCGCTCATTGCCAAAAGCTCGGGCATCTCAGAAGTTATCAAAACTATCGCAATGCCCTGTGATGTCCATTTGTTCATCAGTTCGTATATTTCGTGCTTTGCGCCGACGTCAACTCCCCTTGTCGGCTCATCGAGAAAAAATATTCTCGGCGAAGTCTCTATCCATTTGGCAATCGCAACCTTCTGCTGATTTCCGCCTGATAATGAATCAACCTGCATCGAAAGACTTGCGGCTTTAAGGTTCAGAGATTTTTTATGTTCCCGTGCGGTCTGCAATTCTTTTGCGGGCTTGAGCCAATGGCCGGGCGAAAATTTCTTCAAAGCTGCCAAAGTTGTGTTATGCACAATATCCATCCCAAGCACAAGACCTGTTGTTTTGCGGTCGTTTGTTAAAAGCGATATCCCGTTTGCAATCGCATAAGATGGCGTCGAAGGATTGTAAGACTTTCCGTCCAATTCGATTGTGCCTTTTGCTTTTGTGCCGTAAGTGCCGAATAAGCCGTTTAAAAGCTCACTGTTGCCTGAACCCTGAAGACCTGCCACACCGAGTATTTCACCTGTTTTGACTGAAAATGATACTTTTGAAACGACCGGGAATGGTTTGCCGGTTGGGTCAGCAACTGTAAAATCTTTTACGCTTAAGGCAACCGAACCATCTTTGGGCTTATGTCTTGGAAACTGCTGATTAAGCTCTCGCCCCACCATCCACTGAATTAATTTTGCCTGGTTCAGTTCCGATGCTGGGGCAGTTCCAATATATTTTCCGTCTCGAAGAACTGTTATTCTGTCGGCAATCCTGTAAATCTCTTCCATTTTGTGAGTTATATAAATAATTCCGCATCCGTTCTGCTTTAATCTGGCAATAATCGCAAAAAGTTTCTCAACTTCAACATCGGTCAGAGCGCTTGTCGGCTCATCCATAACGATTATCCTGCAATCGAATGTTAGTGCCTTGCAAATTTCGACCATCTGCTGAGTGCTTAATGGATAATCGCCCAACTCCCTTGTTACATCTATATCAAGCCCTATTTCTTTGAGCATATTAGATGCTTTTTTGATCATCTCAGTTTTGGCAAGCCACTGAAAGCGGCTCTTCTCACGGCCGAGAAATATATTTTCCGCAACGCTCATCGCCGGAACAAGCGACAACTCCTGATGAATAACGGAGATTCCCGCCGCCGCCGCTTCGTGAATTGAAGCAAATTTAACTTGCGCAGAATTTACGTGAATTGTTCCTGTATATTCGGTATGCACGCCCGCGAGGATTTTTATCAAAGTGCTTTTGCCCGCGCCGTTTTCACCAGCAAGAATGTGAACTTCGCCGCTTCGCACTTCGAGCTGCGCATCGGACAGAACCTGCACGCCTGAAAAACTCTTGCAAATGCCGGTCATCGAGAGCAACTGAATATTTTTTTTATCATCCTGTAACATAATTTATGCTTTTTTTACTTCCCAGTTATAATCAACATATTCAAATCCGAAGCTGCCATCCTCATATAAGTCAAAAAGACCATAACCTTCCTGACACTGGTGAAATGCCCCGCCCCACCACGCTCCGCAAACAGCGCCGTCACAAATATACGTAACATTATTATATTCCAGACGTTCCTGTAAATGTAAGTGTCCGCTAATACAGAGTTTTACATTTTTGTTTTGCCAAAATAAATCCACTAACTTGCGCGAATCTAAATGCATCCATTCATCGGGAAGAGTCCAGCGACCGTTTTTTTCGTTTTCGCCGTCGAGAAGAACCGCCGCCGAAAGAATCGGAATATGATTAATGAGACAAACGTGTTTATCCTGACTATTTTTGAGCTGCTCGGCAAGCCAGTTAAACTGCTCATCATCAAATTTGGCCGTATAAGCATCTTTTTCATCTATATGCGTGCTGTCGAGGACGAAAATACGCCAGTTTCCGGCATCAAACGAATAATATCGGTTCTCAAGCCCCATTGCTTTTACGAATCTATCTTTGCCCCAAAGCTCTTCATTGCCTTTAGTACCGCTTTTCTTATCCCAGCCCCATGAATCGTGATTGCCAATGCAGAATTTAACAGGCAGCTTGCACTCTTTTGCAAAAATTTCTTTAAGCAGGTTGATTTGGGTATCAGCCCAGTTGGCATCACATCGGAGCATATCCATAACATTATCGCCGCCGGTGATAATCATATCAGGTTTGTCTTTTTGCGCGTGGATGTGCTTAAGCGCAGCAGTCAACCCATTGGGTGCATTGCGTTTGGGTTCAAGATGAATATCGGTCATATGAGCAAAACGAATGCTTCTTTTTGGTTTTCGCTTACCTATCGCGGCATTAGCCGAGGAAGAAAAAAGACTCAAACCAGCCAGACCGGCAACAATGGAACCGCCAAGAAGTTGACGCCTGTTTATTTTGCCTATATTCTTTTCCATAACCAATCCTATAAACACAATTTGCTTTACACAAACCATTGTGCATATTAAATTACACAGAGAAATTAATCAATCTTTTTTCTATTGACTGTATTATAGGTATATTTAGAATCATATTAAATTTCTGAGGTAAAGCTAATGTTTTTTTTAAATAAACTTCATTTCGTGCTACTTCTTTTGGCAGTCATAAATAAATTCGGGGTTTGCGGAGAATTATTGGGAAATAATCCGCACTATTTAGTGCCGGCCGGCGATAGAGAAATCTGGCTCGAACAAGCTCAGGATTTTCGGAAAGAAATCGTCAAAAAAAATGAACTCAACATTAATCCAGCAAAGGATTTGCTGTGGATGAGCGAAAATTTTACCTGCCGAATGTGTATGATGTACGACAGCGATTTTTTTAAACCCGACAGCGATGAATATCTTATAGATTCACTTCTTTCGCAAGGCCATAAAGAGTTCGGCGGGTACGACAGCATTGTTTTATGGCACGCTTATCCGAGACTGGGGATTGATGAACGAAATCAGTTCGATATGTACTGCCAGATGCCGGGAGGACTTGCGAAATTAAGGAAAGTAGTTGAAAAATGTCACGCCAGAAATGTAAAAGTTTTCATAGATTACAATCCCTGGGATATCGGCACAAGGCGGGAAAAGAAAGATGATTTTAAATGCCTCGCGGAAATCGTTGCGGCTATAAACGCTGATGGAGTATTTCTCGATACTCTTTCAGCTGCAGACCCTAATTTGCGGAAAGAACTCGATAAAGTCAGACCGGGGCTGGCCCTTGTCAGCGAAGGTCATCTTGAATTTGAGCAGCTTGCGCTATGCAGCGGTTCGTGGGCACAATGGCTTGATGAACCTAAAGAACCGGGAATACTTAAATTAAAATGGGTGCAGCCATGGCACATTCAATATCAAATCAGGAGATGGGACATTGATAGAAGCAGTGAAATTGAAACTGCTTTCTTCAACGGAAGCGGAATGCTCGTTTGGGAAAACGTGTTCGGAACATATAATCCGTGGAATATTATCGACAGGCAAAACTGGAAAAAAGCCAATCTTATCCTGCATTATTTCAAAGATGAATTTACACAGGAGTTCGAACCGTATTACCCCGCTTTGCAAAAGGACTTATATATCACTCACTGGTCAACTCGAGGCAGACATATTTTCGTAATGCGCAATGAAGGCAATTCGATTAAAAATCAACATCTGTTCGATTTCAAATATCAGCCGAACTGGCTTTATTTCGATTTGTGGACTGGTGAAGAAATCAAACCGGAAGTTGTTGGTAATACGTCTCAAATTGTCTCTTCGATTGATAAAATCGGGTGTATTGCGATTATTCATAAAGTACGTTTAAATAATAAATTGCAAACACTGCTCGATAATCTGAAATTCAGCGCAACAAAGGTCGATTCGAGAAATTTCCGCAAAGATACTGCAAACGCCGAAACGGTAAAACGGACGAAAATAAGCGATAGAAAAGAAAAACCGGCGGGTATGGTTTTTGTCGAAGCGGCGGAGTTTAAAATGGAAATAGAACACATCCGAGGCGAATGCGGATGCTATCCTGACAAAGATGATAATGGTTTTGGATACGGTCTGGAATTCGGGGCGGCTTATCCTTATGTTATCCATCAGCAAATCAAGCATAAACCTGAACTTATAAAAATCAATCCCTACTTCATAGATGAAACGGAAGTTACAAATGCTCAGTATCAGAAATTTTTACAGAGCAGCGGATACAAACCTAAGTACACAGAAAATTTTCTTAAGCAATGGCCAAACGGAGAAATGCCGGAAGAATTAGCGGATTATCCGGTTGTTTATATAAATATCGATGATGCAAGAGCATGCGCACAATGGGCTGGGAAACGATTGCCGACGGAAGAAGAATGGCAATTAGCAGCACAGGGACTTGACGGCCGGAAATGGCCGTGGGGAAATGACTTTGACCCGAATAAATGCAATGCAACAGGCAAATTGCAGCCGGCCAATTCATATCCTAACGGCAAAAGCATTTATGGATGTTACAATATGTCGGGCAATGTGTGGGAATGGACTGAAAGCTGCCGAGACGATGGGCATACGAGATATTTAATGATTCGTGGCGGCAGCTATTTTAACGCTGAGGGAAGCATCTGGTACAACAAAGGAGGCCCCCTGCCCTGCGACCATCACACAAAATTTGTGCGTATCTGGCCGGGACTCGACAGGTGCAGTACAGTCGGTTTCAGGTGCGTTGTCGATGCGAAATAAAAATTCAAATTTGCGCAAGTGAAAGAATTTTTTACTTGCGCAAATTTTACAAAATGCCTGATTTTGAGGTGCTAAAGCACGAAGACATGCAAATTAAAAAATTTATTGAAAGAGAGAGAGGAATGAAGGATTATATTTGAATTGATATCCCGAGAATTCCGGTTTATTTTAGAATTTACTTTTATTCACCTCGGCACGGGGCCGGTGGTTAACCATTATGAAGATAGCGACTTTTAATGTTAACTCGATAAGGTCGAGAACGCAGATAATTCTCGATTGGCTTGTAGAGAACAAGCCGGATGTGCTGTGCTTGCAGGAAACGAAAGTACAGGATAAAGATTTTCCATCCGAAGCGTTTGCGTTTAGCGGTTATGATTTTGTTTATCGGGGTGAGAAAAGTTATAACGGCGTTGCAATATTCAGTCTTAAAAAACTTGAGAATATTGAGTTCGGACTGGACAGCGAGCCGAAAGATGAAGCGCGGATGATTAAGGCATCTATCGACGGCCTTAATATCATCACGACTTATATTCCGCAGGGATTTTTTGTTGAATCGGAAAAATATCAATATAAACTCGACTGGTTCAATCGGCTGCTTGAATATTTTAAAAAAAATTACAAGCCGACCGACAAAATTCTATGGATGGGCGATTTGAATGTCGCTTATGAAGCAAAAGATGTGCACGACCCGAAAAGGCTCGAAGGACATGTCTGTTTTAATAAAGAACTGTCGGCAGTTTTTAAGAAGTTCATCGATTGGGGATTTATCGACCTTTTCCGAAAACATTGCAGCGATGAGGGTCAGTATTCGTTTTGGGATTATCGTATGCCGAAAACTTTCGAAAGGAACCGAGGCTGGCGGCTGGATTATATTATGGGTACAGAACCGATGGCGGATAAATGCCTGAATTGCTGGATTGATAAAAAGCCCCGAATGCTCGAAAAGCCAAGCGACCACACTCCGGTGATAGCAGAATTTAAAATTTAAGCTGCAATTCTCCTATTTTATGCAAACCCACTAAATTAAATAGCTCCTGACCCCTATTTTCCTATTTTAGTCGATATCGATATCTCTTCTGTCGACTCCGCTTCGACGTTCTGGCCCGTTATAGCCGGCAGAACTGACCCTGCGGTCACGATTTCTTCGGCGTTCAATAACATTGAGGTCTGTCATTATGCCTATGAATTTATCTAAAATCGATTTGCGGACGCTTCTATCATTCGACGGACACATAAACTACCCTTTCTGCTTGTTCTCTGTTAATTATTTCGTCACAGAAAGGAAATATTAATTAGTTTTTTTCCTTTTTCAGGTAATCAATTTCCGATGGAGTCAATTGCCGATATCCGCCAACCGGGAGACGCTCTATTGAGATTCTGCCAATGTGCGTTCTCTTCAGAGCGCGAACTTTAAAGCCGAGCTTTGCCATGATTCTCTGAATTTCTCTGTTCATGCCGAATTTGATTTTGAGTTCAAGCGTCGATTCCTTTTCAGAAGCCTTTAAAACCTTGATTTTTGATGGTGCGGCTTTTCCCTCTGCAAGCCAGACGCCCTTCTTGAGTTTGGCGAGTATTTCAGGAGTAAATTTGCCTTTTACCGTTACGATGTACGTCTTTTCAAGATTATAACGCGGGTGCGTCAATCGGTCTGCGAGGACAGAATCATTAGTTAGGATTATCGCGCCGGTAGTATCCGTGTCGAGCCTGCCTGCACAGAAGATGCGTTCACGGCAGTCGATTAATTCGAGAGCTTTCCTCCTGCCGCCGGGGTCGTCATTGGTGCAAATCACACCTTTAGGCTTATTGAGCAGGAAATAAACCTTCTTTGGACGCTGAATTTTGCGGCCGTCAACGCTGATAATGTCGGTTTCAACGTCAGCAAAGGCTGGGAGAGTATCGACAATTTTGCCGTTGACCCGTACAGCGCCTTGCAGGATAAGCTGTTCGCAGTTTCTTCGGGAATCTATACCTGCGGCAGCGAGAATTTTTTGTAATCTTTCGTTAGCCATAATCGTCCTTTATAACAGAATTATTATAACTATACTAATCATAAAGCACTTACGCCAATAGAACTTTGAGAATTTAGGTAAGTTTTTAGTTGACTAAATAGTGTCTTTTGCCGATAATGAGAACCTTAGAAGAAACGTAAGTACCGAATCTAACTGATTTAATAACATTTCAGGAGATGTTTAATGGCAGTCGGGCGGCAGGATCAGAGCAATACAATGCTTTATACAGCTATCGTCTTTGTTGGTTTATTCATTATCGCGGCGGTCGTAGCGGTTGTTTTCTATATCAAGGCGGAAGATTGGCGGACACAATACGTTACCAGCCAGCAAAACTTTGAGCAGGTTGCGACATCGTCGGAAGTCTCGAATATCTCCAATCTTGTCGGTCAGAAAAGCGATGACAGCAGAGTTCGTCAGCTTATCGGCTATATCGATAATATTTATCAAATGCAGACCGGCGCTGCTCCGACAGACACAACTGCAGAAGCGAAACTGGTTGAACTCGGAGCGAAGCACAAGGACATTGTCGCAGCGGCGGCCAGGGATTTTGAATTGGCGGTAGAGGCGAACGATGCCAACGGGCCGGGGCTTTTCAGAATAGTAGAACTTTATAACAACAAACTTGAGCAAGTCAATCAACGAGTCGAGCAACTGGACAGTCAAATCGCATCTTTGAATAGCGATTTGGACGCATCAAAACAAGGCGCCGCAGAGCGTGAAGAAGAATTGCTGGCACAACTCGGTAAAGTTCAGCAGGATGCGAACAATGTTCAGCAAAGTTATAATCAGCTTCGTGACCTGATGACTCAGAAATCAGATGAGCAGATGGCGACTATGATTCAACAGAGAGAAGAAGCGATAAACGAAAGAAATACAAGCAGGCAGGAACTGCTTGAAGCTATGAGCAAACTTAATATTACGCAAAACAGATTGCAGGAAGCGCTTAGCAAACTTGATGTTTTGAAACCGCGGCCGAAAGAAGATGTCGCGGCATATAAAGCGGACGGCAGTGTTATTTCTGTCGATATACAATCCGGCA
>MHXZ01000018.1 GCA_001825665.1 Planctomycetes bacterium GWF2_41_51
ATCCTCCGGTAGGGGCAAATCAGTAAAATTTTCCTTTAGAAAACCAATAAAATTGCTATACTAAAGGGCTTATGGCTATTGACAGATTTGAATTAGACGGTTTTACAATTATAAAGAAGCTCGGAATCGGAGCAAGAACTACGATTTTTCTCGCAAAAGACGAGGAAAACGGCAAAACCATTGCGCTTAAACGTGCAGTTTACGAAAAACCCGAAGACTTGCGCATTTTTGAGCAAATTGAAAACGAATATCGCGTTTCCAAAATCGTCAATCATCCCTATCTGCGTAAATGCGGCAAATTAATTAAAATACGCAAATTGCTCAAGGTCAAAGAGCTTTTGCTTACAATGGACCTGTTTGAGGGTGAATCGCTCGAAAGATCCAAATCGTTAAGTCTCGGCGATGTAATGCTTGTATTTCGTATGGTTGCCGAGGGGTTAAATGCGATGCACCAGCAGGGATTCATTCACTGCGATATAAAACCAAATAATATTCTTATCAACAACGATTCCGGTGCTATCAGTATTATCGACCTCGGGCAGGGCTGCAAAATCGGAACTGTAAAGCCTCGCATACAGGGTACTCCCGATTATATCGCGCCTGAACAGGTCAAGAGAATGCATCTTGATGCCCGTACCGACGTTTTCAATCTCGGCGCGACAATGTACTGGGCACTGACAGGCAAAAATGTTCCTACTTTGATTCCGCAGGCAAACGACATTGCCGCGATGATGGGACAGAAAGGCTTTGCCGCTCCACATGAAATTTACAACAAAATTCCGATAAGCGTTTCAAGACTTGTAGTGGACTGCGTCAGGGAGGAGCCTATCAAGCGTCCCAAATCAATGTCTGAAATTATTTCAAGGCTCGACCTTCTTATTCACAGTATTTTCGCCAAAAGGATAGGCGGGCAATAATGGCTGAAGATTTGATTAAACTGCTCGAGACCGGCATTGCGGCAAATCAGCAGGATAAATACCGCAAGGCAAATGTGATAGTTCTGCCTGAGCAGGGCGACCTGGTTATCACAGGCGATATTCACGGCCACAGGAGAAATTTCGAACGCATCGTCACATATTCGAATCTTGAAAATAATCCGCAGCGGCATTTAATTCTGCAGGAAATCATTCACGGCGGCGCAGAAGACAACCACGGCGGCTGTCTTTCGTTTGAGGTTCTGGCAGAAGCCGTAAAGCTGAAAGTCAATTTTCCAGACAGGGTGCATTTCATTCTCGCAAATCACGATACCGCTTTCATTAATAACAGCGACGTTATGAAAGGCGGCAAGGAAATGAATGCTTCGATGCGGGCGGCGCTGAAACGCCGTTTCGGAAATAATATGAAAACCGTTGAAAGCGCGATTGAGCGTTTTTTGTTCTCACAGCCGCTTGCGGTAAAAACCTCTAACAGGATTTGGATTTCACATTCGCTGCCGTCAGACAGAAACGTGGAAAAATTCGATTTCACAATTTTCGACAGGACTCTGAAAATTGTCGATATTGTCAGGCCCAACTCTGCTTATCTTTTGACGTGGGGCAGGGGGCAAAGCGTTGATAAACTCGAATTTTTCGCAGGCAGGCTCGATGTAGATTTGTTCGTACTCGGCCATCAGGTGCAGGAAACAGGCTGGACGACAAACAATAAAAATCTTGTGATTCTGGATTCTCAGCACAACCACGGCCATTTGCTTCGCGTCGAACTCGACTCTCAATATACGATAGACAAGCTGGTCAAATCGCTTATACCCATTGCGAGTATTTGCTAAAGGAATAGTAAAATGATTTTTCTGTACGCATTGGTAGCAGCATCACTTATTGCAGAAGCATTGGCTGTTTGGCTGGTTATACGCAATTATAGATATGTCTTAAGAAAATTCGATAGAAGCCGCACTTCTTATTGCCCGAAAACATCCCTGATTATTCCATGCAAGGGTTTCGATACCGAATTTGAAAAAAACATCAGTTCTTTTTACGCATTGGATTACAGCGATTACGAATTGATTTTCGTAACTGAAAGCAGGCAGGATTCCGCATATAATCATCTGCTTGAGATTAAGGAAAAACTGCAAAGCAAAACCGCCGCATTCAAAATAAGTGTTGTTGTCGCGGGCGTTTCAAAACGAGCAGGCCAGAAAATTCATAACCAGCTTTTCGGCTGCGCTGCCGCTGACAGGGATTCCGAGGTTTTCGCTTTCGCCGATTCCGATGCGTGTGTAAAGCCCAATTGGCTCAATGAGCTTGTTTATCCGCTTCGCAGAGAAAAAAATGGCATTGCAAGCGGTTATCGCTGGTACGTTCCATTAAAAAATAATTTTGCGACAATCGCTTTATCGGTAATCAATGCAAAAGTTGCGCAGCTTCTCGGCTCGACAATTTTCAATTACGCATGGGGCGGTTCGATGGCGGTGCGCGTCGATGTATTTAAAAAAATCGGAATGGAAAAAATCTGGCAAAACGCTGTTAGCGATGACCTGACCATCAGCAGGGCAGTGAAAAAAGCGGGCTTGAAAGTTTATTTTGTTCCTGCCTGTTTTGTCGCATCTTATGAAAAGTATGATTTCCCGCGTTTCCTCGAATTCGCCCGCCGTCAGTTTTTGATTACAAGAATCATCACCCCCGGAACGTGGATGTTCGGCTTTATAACCAGCTTATATTCGGTTTTTGCGTTGTGGGGATTTGCCGCGATAGCTCTTTATTTAAAAAGCACAGGTTTTGCCAATTGGTATATTTTTCTGCTTACAGCCTTACTGTCGGCATCAGGCCAGTTCTTCACAGCCGCTCTTCGTCAGAAGATGATTTTAGAAGTTTTTTATTCGGACTGGCATCGCCTAAAAGTTGCCGCCTTCGCAGATGTGCTCGCAGGCCCGCTCTGGTCGTTGATAATTTTGTACTGCATTATTTCTTCATCCATCGGCAGAACAATCCAATGGCGCGGAATAAAATATAAATTAATCAGCCCAACCGAAGTAATCAGAATCTAAAAAAATTCCCGAAGAACAAAGACCGGCGTTTTATTTACTCGGAATTTTCAACCTGGAGCCGACAACAAGATTGCTCTTTGCTGTAATTTTCGGATTCAGTTTGAGTATTTCATTAAATCGGCTGCCGTTGCCGAGTTGTTTTTGAGCAATGCTCCAGAGACTGTCGCCGCTTTGAATAGTATATGATCTTGTGTTCGTGTCCTGCATCGTGGATGTTGTTGCAGGCCCATCCGGCTTTTCATATTCGACTGCTTTGACTGCTGTTTCAGTTTGAACCGGCTCTGCCGCAACAACCGGCGCTGGAGTTCTGAGTTTTTCGATTTCAAGGCTGGCTCTCTGCAATTCACCGTTAAGCATTTCCATCATCCTGTCATAGCCGGTGATTCTCTCTTGTGCCTCGGCCTGTTCCTGCTGCATTTTTGTCTGTAAATCAGCAACTACTGCCTTGTTCTTGAAATTGGCAAAATACATACCGCCGGCAAACCCGGCTCCAAGCCCGACAATTCCGATTACTATTATTATAATTATCTGTTTCATTTCTATTTTTCTTTCATAATTATTATATTTATTTTATTAATGCGGGTGACTATACCATAAACTCCCGGAAAATGCTATACCCCCAAATTTATTTTGCGGATTTTACCGGTTTGTTGCAATATGATTCTTTCATTTTCAGTTTTTTAATATCGCAGCTCGTTAATGGCCTCGGCGGCAGCCCGCTTAATATCGGCTGAATTTGTGCGGGCACATTTACATCGAACCTGTCATAGTATTTCTGAACAAACCAGAAGCATTGAAGACGCTCTTTACTATGGGCGGTGGTGTCCCCGAATTTGTTAGCCGCCGCCACGCACCCTGGAATAGCCGAATCTATATTTTTAAGCAGTTCATCTGTTCGGCCTGCCCGAATCATAAAGGCGGTATTAGTCACATCTTGAATTTGTGAATAATATTGCCTTGTATAAAATCTGTTGAAATTCCATAAAGCCGCTCCGCCAAGCAATATTCCACCCGCCAAAAAACCAAGCATAAATATCCCAACTGCTTTTAATTTCCTTTTTTTATTTTCCATAATTATATCCTGCAAATCCAGGGATTCCTTTTTTTCGCGCTTAACCTCCGCAACTGCATGTCCTGCCATAACCTTGGCGACGGTGGATACCGGGGAGAAAAAGAATTTTCTTGCCGTTCCAATCTTACAATCCTATGTGATAATAATTTTCTTTTTTGATTTAGTAAATTTTATTTCTGATCTTTAATCTTTCTCATTTAATAGCTTTTAAAAGGATTAATATTAATTTTTAAATTTAGAAAAGTTAGCATCTTTTGGAACCTCATAATTGATATATTGCGCAAACCTTCTAACAAAATCAGAATCGTCTTCGGCGATATTTTTAGTTATGCCAAAATATTCCTTCGCTATACCTTCAACATCTCTATATAAAGGACAACTACTCTTAAACTCCAATTCCATTCGGTCTCTTGCAGCAATTATTTTGATATCTTTTTCAAAATTTTTCTTAATAGTGAAACTAATTAGATAGGTAATTATTGAAACCATAATGACAAAAACAATACTAATAATAATTCCTTTTTGTAAACTCTTTATAAAAGGAATATCATCCTTTATGAAAAGTGCACCCAATTGAAACCCTAGAACAAAAATTATAAGAAAAACACTCACAAAAGTATCTGATTTCTGGCTCGCTTTATCAGATATAATAGCAACGGAAGGCCATCCCATTGCAGAATAATGATAAGTAGATCGTAATATCTGTTCGGCACTGGTAATTAAAGCCTTAGAGAGAAATAAAATGGCAATAAACCCTAAAAGAGTTGCACATAAATTTAAAAATTTAGCAAAATCCATTTTTTTATCCTTAGCAATTTCATAATTAATCTTTACATTTAATATGTCATTGTGTTTTACATTAAATATTTGATTTTTCCTCTGTTGCTGCATCCATGAAGCTATCCGATTTTACTCTTTTATTTTCCTTCTTCAATTAAAAATCTTTCCGCGCATCTAACGTTACCGCCAAACAACAAAACCTATAACGAGATGTTACCGCCATCGATACCGATACTGAAAATATCAGGAACCACATCCTGATCCTCAGAATCTGATTTCTTCACGAAATTTTCATTATTCACTCTTCACTTTTAACTATTCACTTTATTTTATCCGTCCATTTTGGCCATCCCTCCCCAAAATGGTCGTTTTATTCTAACGGTTTTAAAACAAACAACTTGCAAAATACGCATATTCAAAATTCGCCTGAAATGGTCATTGCCGAGCTTTTCTGGTTTTATGCCTCAAAATTTTTATCATTTCATAAGTCTTGTTATTACAAGCAGTTAAAAAATATAAAAAATTGTTTTCTGCACTGGCACGGCGTTTGCTTTTATATATAGCGAGGGCGAGAAAAAGTCGTCTTGAGAAAGAAGGTTTTAAATGCTCGTCCTTGTTAAAGCAAACGTTTTAGTCTTGGGATTTGGAGGAAGAAGCGATGCCTTGAAGGCGTTACCGATTCGCAAGTTGTTTGCTGAAACTGGTTTTGAAGCCAGTCGTTCTTTAAAAAATGAAAAAGTGGATGGTGTGATTAGTCTATGGAATTTGCCGGATGCACCGGCTGGAAAGTTCCTGCTAAACTTAAGGTTGGCAAAACCTTATTTGCCTATTATTGCGGTGGTTGATGCTGACAATATTGAGCAGGAAATCGCAGCCAGAAGTATCGGCTCAACAGCCGTTTTAAGTAAAAACGTCGATAACGATGTTCTTAAACGGACGATTATAGAAATTCTTGGACTTGGCGACACCAAAGAAATCCAGAAACTCTGTGCCATTGCAGACGATGAAAATCGTCATATCTGACACGGGCCAAAGACCGAACAGTTAAATGGACCCGATTTATCGATGGCAGGCACTAGTTTATAGGGAGGGAGCGCAGAGAAAAGAAACAATAACTTCTTCTCCTCCTCCAAGGTGGGTTGTGATCGGACAGTGATAGATGATTACAGCCCCCAGAGAGCAAGCATGGCTTAATGCCATGAGATTATAGGGCTCAGGAAGTTTTCTCCTCCTCCCAAATGAGATGGGCTTGATACGAACAGTGATAATTCGGTTGAGCCCAACTCGAGAGCAATCACGGTTGTTGGGACCGTGTTTATTATAGAGGCCGTCTGGTATTGAATCAGGCGGATCGCTCACGATGAGTTTTCTCCTCCTCCCAACGATGGGTTATGACTGGACAGTGATAGATAGTTGTAACCCTATCGAAATCAGCCATGGCATAGCCATGAAGATATAAAATAATTCATTTTCTCCTCCCAGAGAAATAGGGTTGTAACCGAAAGTGAATATCGGCTACAACCCTTTGTTAAAAGACATAGTCCTTGACTATGAGTGAATAATCTGCTAAGGAATGAAGCATCACCCAATGTAGGCCCCGGCCATAAGATCACTGTTCGGTCTTAGGTCGGGGCCGGTTTTTTTTGCGCATTGAAAAAGGTCTTATTTTCAATCAGAACTATCGATATTATAAGACCAAACTAAAACTATTGCATTTCAGTAATAACAACTCTAAAATCAGTCGTCTTTTTTTAATGGAAATGGTATGAAAAATATCGATCTTGAAAAATATTCTTCAGCTTTCACTTTGGCGGATATGGAAATTTTTGTATTTCCGGAATTGATGTATTCGCTGCTTCTTGCCAATATAATGAGTCCTTTGATTTGGAAATGGCGAGAGGATAAATCATTCAAAAAACTCGAAGGCAAAGACCCATATAAAAAATTGATGCGGCTCCGCCAGTTTATCATGGATGAATTTGAATTTAATCTCGACCTTGAAACATGGGGATTGACGGATAAAAAATCAGAAATAAAAAGATTTGAAAATTTTCTCACAGAGAAGGAGATTTCCGAAAGTAATGCTCTGTTCGGATACGAAGGCGATAAATATTATTATGATGTAGATATCAGAAAACATTTCGGCCTCGATAAATATACTACCGATATAATTCCCTACTGGAAAACCGAAACTGTCGAAGCTATGAACGCCTTTCGGCATAAGAAAGGCTATAAAACGGGCGCAGGCGAATGTGTTTCGCTGTCAACTTTGTATGCGGCGGCAGCGTTTATTGTCTGCGGCATACCACTTGAAGATATTTTTTTAATTCTCACTCCTTTGCATTCACAGAATTATATAGATATCAACGATGGCATTATTACAAACAACAGAAGACTCGTAACCAAGGCGATGTGGTTCAACGGCACTGAAACTTCCGACAAGGCCCAGCGTGCTCTGCGCAACGAACAAATAACAATGGTCGCTCATACAAGCGGGCTCATCCATTGCCTGTATAAAGACGCTACAATTAACAAAACCGAATACCAAAAATTCCTCGGCAAGCTTAATAATTATCTTTATTATCCTCTCGAACCGTTAGGCGTCGCCAATTTCCTGCGCAGCAAAGGTCAGTACCAAAAACATTTCCAGTTCTGCCGTGACTGCCGCGGCAACGCGCAATTTATCAAGGCCGAAAAACTGTTTTCGTATGAGCATGGCAGCAATTTCAGGGTTTGCGATCCTACCCATGAAAAACTTCTTGCGGAAGTGCACGAGGAAGATTTCTCAAATCACGAATATGCAAAAAGAATCCGCTGCGACCAGTTTAAGGAATATATGGGCAAAAAGAAACCGGACATAAACACTGAAGATGGGCGTAAAGAACTTGCGCACGTTTTGTCAGATTATATTCCCGATTCCGAAAAATTCGTCGCCGAGCTTTACGATTTTCTGCATATCGAACCGAGACTGCCGAGTGAAGATAAAAATTATATCAATGGCGAACCGATAAAAATCACGCCGGATATGAGCAGAGAGCAGATAATCGATTATCTCAAAAGCATAAGAGATAAAAACACAATTGCCGATTTAGCCTTTTACGCATACCGTGATATGGAAACCTGCGATTGGCAGCCCTATATAAAATCCGCAATTGAACGAAGTCCTGTATCGATTGGAATGACTAAAGATAAATCAATACAGGAATGCTTCGATTGGCTTGCAAATATGCCCAATGAATCGATATATGATAACAAAAGACTTGCCCAGCCCGATGAAGTTGCAAATTATGGCCGCGGCGATGGTATCGAAAAAGCAATCACCCTCGCAAATATTATCCATAAAAGAGAACCAACCAAAAAAATAGATATCAATATCAATAAAGAAAAAGTTGTTTTGACTGCCGACGAAAAATTTGAATTTGAAAGCCCAAAAGGATTTGAGAAAGATATAATAATATCTTAATAAGTAAGTATGGATAAGCAATTTAACGATAAAACTAACAATATGACCGAAGAACAGGTGCGATGTCTTACACGATTTAAAATGCGTCGTTTTTTCGATGAAATTGAGAAAAAGGCAAAAAGACTTAAGCCCGAAAAATTTATTCCTTATGTTCTTAAGTTTTTTCATAATCCGATGAGAAGGGAGATAATTGGTCCTCATACAATTTTGCAAGCAATAGAAGCAAATTGTGCTTATCACAAAAGTGGATACGATGAAGAAATTACGCATAAAAAATTCGCTGATATAATTAACCTAATAATGAAATCTGAAGAGGAGAATGATTTTTATTTATGGTCAATCCATAATAGATTAGAGATTTTTTTTCAATTTATAAACAGAATACAAATTGAAGTTCAAAAGACGGGCTTTTCTAAGTATTATTTATCGCGATATTGGAATTTATTTTATGACAATGATCATATACGAAAAATGCATAATGATTTTGAAAATATTTATAAAATATCTGTAGAAAAATGGTTTTTGTGTTCATTTGCAATGTATGCGATGTTTGCAAAAGACTTTATCATACCCAAAGAATTTAAAATTTCTTCAAGTATGAGTATCGATGAAAATGACATTAGCACATATTTAAATTTTAGTTGTTATTCTGTCGCAGAAATACAGGAAAGATATTTTGAAACAAGAAAAAATATTAAAGAAGAATTTCATTTTCTTGTAAGAACAGTATTTGTAGAAAGGCCAATTGTTTTATTAGATGGCGATCAATTGGTTGCGCCAGTTCCAGAGTTGTTATTCCGTCATATGGGACATGGATTAAATGATTTATTTGAAAAAATAGATTCTTCTTACGGATGTTATTTAGGTAAAGCTTTTCAGGAGTATACAAAAAAAACATTAAATTGCCTAAGTAATGTAGTTCTATATTCAAATGAAGAGTTAGAAAAATTATCCGCAGGAGACAAAAGTTGTGATTTTCTTTTGGCTACACAGTCAGAAAATATCTTAATTGAGTGTAAGGCGATTGACTTAAAAGTTAGAACTCTGACAGAAAATGCTATATTTAACAGTAATGCGTTTTCTAAAATTAAAGATGGAATCTGTCAAATTGATAATACATTGAATAATATCATGAATGGGAAATTGTGTTTGCCTGGAATTGATACAAAAAAACCATTCTTAAAGATGGTTGTTACTTTTGGTGAAATGTTTGGGTTTAACAGTGATTGGATATTTAATAAAATGTGCCCACAAATAAACTATGATGAGGAAAAAAATCTTAAGCCAATGATTTTCTCAATAGCAGGACTTGAAAAGTTTGTGTTGTATATAGAAAATTCAAGTGAATCTCTCATTGATATTTATCATGCAAAACGGAAAGATGGATATTTTGCGACAGGTGATTGGGATAATTATTTAAGTAGTAAGATTGCTTCTATTAAACCAATAAAAAATGATATAAATTTTCTTAATGAGGGCTTTGATAGTATGCTTGATAAATTCGAAATTGATTTTGCAGGTAGAGAAAATATTTTAGATGATCATGACTGAAAACGCCAACAGGAAGTTCAATATTGCCGGAACTGCGTTTGCGGTCTCATCGCTTTTTTTTGGTGTGCCGGGTCCGCTGATTATAAAATATATCGCTCCGCATATAGATGTCTGGACACAGAATTTTCTCCGTTATGTTGTTGCTGCCGCGGTATTGATTCCTTTTGCGCTGATATCACGCGAAAGGGCGATTTTTAATAAAATTATCTGGCGAAAAACTTTGATTATCGCATTTATCAATGTCATAATGCAGTGTTGCTGGGGTGCGGCGTTCTATTACATCAATCCGGCCTTTATAACACTTTTGGCAAAATCCTCAATTTTTTGGACTTCCGCGATTTCGCTCATTTTCTTTGCCGATGAACGGCTGTTAGTTAAAAGCAGAAATTTTTGGCTGTCTTTTTTTATCGTCGTAATCGGGATTATCGGCGTAACTGTTTTCAAAAACGATTTTTCAACCAAAGCATCAATCATCGGTATCGTTTTAACGCTTGGGTTTGCTTTCAGTTGGGCGATATACACGATATCCATAAAAGTTTTGCTGAAAAGCAGTAATTCCACCACGAGTTTTGCGGTGGTATCGGTATATACAGCGATTGCTCTCGGTATTTTGGCTTTCGTATTCGGCAAACCGCAGCAATCCATGGCTATGTCTAATTTCGGCTGGTTTCTTCTGGCCATAAGTGCTGTTACGAGTATTGCCGGTTCACACAGCACCTATTATGCAGCGATAAAAAGGATAGGCTCGACCATTCCGCCTCTTATTGTTCTCGCCCAGCCGTTTCTGGTTTTGCTGGTTTCCAGAGTGGTTTTCAACGAATATCTTAACGCATATCAATGGTTTTTCGGTTTATTACTCATTGCAGGCTCAGCACTTGCAATCAAATCTCAGGATTACCTGAATAGATAAAATTTTCCGAAAATTATCTTTCATTTTCAGAACAAATAAGTTACTATGTGATTATATATTCACATAGTAATATATGTAAAGGCGTATAATGACTGAAAAAACAAAAAAAATAGTGTATGAAAAACAGGCGGAAATATTAAAGGCGCTGGCTCATCCGGTTCGTGTCGCTATTCTTTATTTTCTTAAGGATGGCGAACAGTGCGTCTGCGATATCGCAAAGTATGTCGGCTCTGAACGGTCAAATGTTTCAAAGCATCTTTCCGTTTTAGTGTCCTGCGGCGTTCTGGATTTTCATAAAGAAGGACTAAACGTAATATATCGTTTGAAAGCCAGATGCATTATGGATTTTTTTGAATGTATAACCACTTGTCTCAAGCAGCAGGCAAACGAAAATATAAAACTCCTCAAGGCTATGTAATATGAGCATAAAAGCTGAAAGTAAAAAATTAATTCTGATAATTGCCGTTTTTCTTTTCATTTATTTTTTACCAATCGGCAATACGCGTTTTGATAACGCCATTATGCAATCGCTGGCTCTTATTAAATGGTATGCAAGAGAGCATGTGCTTCTTTGTCTTATTCCGGCGTTTTTCATAGCGGGGGCTATTTCAGTTTTTGTCAGTCAGGCTTCGGTTATGAAATATCTTGGCGCAAAAGCTAATAAAATCCTTGCGTATGGTGTTGCATCGGTTTCGGGAACTATCCTTGCGGTTTGTTCCTGTACTGTTCTTCCGCTGTTTGCGGGGATTTATAAGATGGGCGCCGGATTAGGGCCTGCTTGTGCGTTTTTATATTCCGGCCCGGCGATAAACGTTCTTGCGATTATTTTAACTGCGAGAATTCTCGGTTTCCAGTTAGGTCTCGCGCGAGCAATAGGCGCAATCCTTTTCAGTATTGTAATTGGTTTATTAATGCACTTTATTTATCGAAAAGAAGAAAACCAGAAAGCCGAAAATGCAATCGCTATGCCCGAGGCGGAAAAGAGCAGGCCGCTTTGGCAGAACGGTTTATATTTCGCGTCGATGGTCGCTATTTTGGTTTTCGCGAATTGGGCAAAACCGATTCAGGAAAGCGGGGCATGGGCTGCTGTTTACTCTGTTAAATGGATTATTACCGCGGTAAGTCTTGCTGCTTTGTTTGTTTTTCTTTTTCTGTGGTTCAAAAAAGATGATATGGTTCAGTGGACAAGTTCGACGTGGACTTTTACAAAGCAAATTTTACCTTTACTTTTCGGAGGTGTTATTGTAGCAGGCTTTTTGCTCGGCACCCCTAGCGGCGAAGGTATAATACCTTCAAAATGGGTTTCGGCGGCAGTCGGCGGCAATTCAATTCGTGCCAATTTGTTCGCATCGGTTGCGGGTGCATTTATGTATTTCGCGACTTTGACGGAAGTTCCAATCGTTCAGGGGCTTGTCTCGGCCGGTATGGGTAAAGGTCCCGCTCTTGCGTTATTACTCGCAGGTCCGGCTCTTTCGCTGCCGAGCATGCTCGTTATCCGCAGCGTTATGGGGACTAAAAAAACAATTGTATTTGTCTCGCTTGTCGTTGTAATGGCGACTATTTCGGGAATGATTTTTGGAGCGTTCTAATGGAATCTAATGAAAAAATAAGGGAAGCGGTTCGCAAGGGATATGGCGAAATTGCCAAGGGCAGTTCGTGCGGCTGCTGCGGCTCATCATCTCCATCTAAACTTGCCAAGGGAATCGGCTATACGAAACAGGAACTTGCTGCTTTACCCGATGGCGCGAATATGGGGCTTTCCTGCGGCAATCCTACTGCAATTGCTAATCTTCAGCCCAGCCAGGTTGTTTTGGATTTAGGCAGCGGCGGAGGGTTCGATTGTTTCATCGCCGCTAAAAAAGTCGGCAAAAAAGGAAAAGCAATCGGCGTGGATATGACTCCGGATATGCTCAGCAAAGCAAGAGTGAACATTTCGAAATTTACAAAAAAAACAGGTCTTGCCAATGTCGAATTTCGACTCGGCGAAATTGAACATCTTCCTGTCGCTGATAAAAGTGTCGATGTCGTTATCTCAAATTGCGTAATCAATCTTTCACCCGCAAAGCAGCAGGTCTGGAATGAAATCGTCCGTGTTTTAAAACCGAAAGGCAAAGCCTGTATTTCCGATTTGGCTCTAAAATCACCTCTGCCCAAAAAAGTTTTAAAATCTGCGGCCGCTTTGGTTAGCTGCGTCGCAGGTGCGGTACTGATTGATGATACAATCAAAATGGCCAGGAAAGCGGGCTTAAAGAAAATCGACATCGAAGAAAAAGTATATAATATTGATGTAATGGCCGATTGCAGCGATCCGCTTTATAAAGAGGTTAAGCAATATCTGCCAAAAGGCAAAAAACTTTCAGATTACATCGTAAGTATAAATGTTACGGCATTCAAGCTGTAAGGGTATCAATATGACAGAAGTAAAAACAAAAAATCTTAATGTTTTTGAACGGTATCTTACGTTATGGGTGATTCTTTGCATTATTGGCGGAATTATTTTAGGCAAAGTTGCGCCAGGTTTCGCGAAATCTCTTGATGCGATGGCAATTTATGTCGATGGCGCTCCCGTCGTTTCGATTCCAATCGCGATTGCACTTTTCTTTATGATGTACCCGATAATGGTCAAAATTGATTTTGCCGCAGTCGTAAAAGCCGGCAAAAGTCCCAAACCCGTTCTGCTGACGCTGGTAGTTAACTGGTGTATCAAACCTTTTACTATGTTTGCAATCGCGTGGTTTTTTCTTGGCGTGGTTTTTCGAGGCTTCCTTCCCGGAACGGAAATCGTAAAAGACGGTACGGAAGTCGAACTGTTCCGCTCTTATATTTCCGGCGCGATTCTGCTTGGCATTGCACCTTGCACTGCTATGGTGCTTATGTGGGGTTATCTCGCAAGAGGCAATCAGGGACATACATTGATAATGGTTGCGATAAATTCGCTCACAATGCTCGTACTCTATGGTCTGCTTGGCGGCTGGCTGCTTGGCATAAATCGTATGCCTGTGCCGTGGCAGGCGCTTCTTTTATCAATCAGCATTTATGTTGCTCTGCCGTTAGTTGCTGGCTATTTCTCTCGCAAATGGGTAATTGCCGCAAAAGGCAAAGAGTGGTTCGAAGCGAAATTCCTCCACGTCCTTACACCTATATCAATTATCGCTTTGCTCGGAACGCTGGTGCTGCTGTTCAGCTTCAAAGGCGAAACGATTTTGAATAATCCGCTTACGATTCTCTGGATTGCGATTCCGCTTTTTATCCAGACAATTTTAATATTTGCGATAACTTATTTTCTGGCGAAGCTGCTGAAATTCTCTTATGAAGATGCCGCGCCGTCAGCTATGATTGGCGCATCGAATCATTTTGAAGTTGCAATTGCGACTGCGACAATGTTGTTTGGCTTATCAAGCGGCGCCGCTCTTGCGACAGTTGTCGGCGTTTTAATTGAAGTACCAGTAATGCTTATGCTCGTCAAGATTTGTTTAAGAACACAAAAATGGTTTAAACGATAAAAGGTGTGAAAATGAAAAAAATACAAATACTTGGAACAGGTTGTCCGAAGTGCAAAAAACTTGCCGAATGCGCCGAGCAGGCTGCCAAAGAAATGGCAATAGAATACCAGCTCGAAAAAGTTACACAAATCAATGATATTATGAAATTCGGCGTTATGATGACTCCTGCTCTGGTTATCGATGGACAGGTTAAAGCTGTGGGTAAAGTACTGACTGTTGAACAAATAAAGGAAACACTAAGATGAAAAAAATGCCTAAAATAATTGCTGTATTACTTCTTGCATCGTCAGTTGTGGCGGTAATAATGCTGAAGAACAAAGAGAATAAATCGCAAGCAGTCGCAATAGAAACTCCTCCGGCTGTTATCTCTGAATCTAATCAGCCTGCTCAGCCGCAGAAATTGCCGAAACTTATCGAACTTGGCGCAGACAAATGTATCCCCTGCAAAATGATGAAGCCTATACTCGACGAACTCACAGCGGAATACAAAGGCAAACTCGATGTGATGTTTCACGATGTATGGAAGGAACCGGCTTACGCTGAAAAGTATAACATCGAAATTATTCCCACACAAATTTTCCTCGGACCCGATGATAAAGAACTTTTCCGTCATCAGGGTTTCTTCGCTAAAGAAGAAATTTTAACAAAGTGGAAAGAACTTGGGTTTGAATTGAAATAATTATGCAGGAATTATTTACACAATTGACTCGTGCGGTTGAAAATACATGGTTGATTGCTCTTACAGCATCATTCATCTGGGGCATTTTAAGCATCTTATTGAGTCCATGCCATCTTGCGAGTATCCCGCTCATCGTCGGCTTTATTGATCAGCAGGGAAAGATATCAACAAAGCGGGCGTTCTGGATTTCCACTTTATTTGCGGCAGGCATTCTTATAACTATCGCTCTTGTAGGTGTGATTACCGCAGCGGCAGGGCGGATGATTGGCAATGTCGGCAGGTATGGAAATTATTTCGTTGCTGCCGTTTTCTTTATCGTAGGACTTCTTCTGCTTGATGTGATTCCAATGCCGTTTTCAGGCCCCGGCAAAATCGGTATGAAGCAGAAAGGTTTATTGGCTGCATTTATTTTAGGGCTTGTTTTTGGAATCGCGCTTGGCCCCTGTACTTTCGCGTTTATGGCGCCGATGCTCGCTGTTACTTTCAAAACCGCTTCCACTAATCTCTTTTACGGCATTTTACTTTTAGTCGCTTACGGCATCGGCCATTGCTCTGTAATTGTTTTCGCAGGAACCTTCACCGAGGTTGTTCAGCGTTATATGAATTGGAACGAAAAGTCCAAAGGCGCGGTAATCCTCAAAAAAATCTGCGGCGTACTTGTCCTTGCGGCGGGCCTGTATATGATTTATACTGCTCCTTAAGAACTAAATCCTGGACGATAAAAAGAAAGATGCTACTTTGACTAACGGATATGAGACGTCGATTATCAGAAATAATGAACTTGACAGCATTTTTTTGTATTATAATACTTCGTTATATGGCGAAGTATAGGAGGTAAAATGCTCGACGTATTAAACATTACAAAGGCAATGTCGGACGAAAACCGGATTAGGGCATTAATGATGCTGACCGGCGGTGAACTCTGCGTTTGCCAGATAATTGAAATGCTCGGATTAGCCCCATCAACAGTGTCGAAGCATATGTCCATTCTTCGACAGGCCGGGCTGGTTAAGACACGCAAGGAAGGCCGGTGGATTTATTATCGGCTCGCTGATAGTAAAGCTCTAAAAGCGAGTGAAATACTCCGCTGGCTGGATAAACATTTGAAAAACGATAAGCGTATTTTAGACGATGTTAAACAACTGCGGCAAATACAAAAGATTAGCAAAGATGAATTATGTCACTGCTATAAGAGTTAAAGAATATGAACATTAAACTTAAAATTTTATTTCTTTGTACCGGCAATTCGTGCCGCAGTCAAATGGCTGAAGGTTGGGCAAGGTATCTGAAAAATGATTGTATAGAACCTTACTCCGCAGGCATTAAAACACACGGCCTTAATCCTAATGCTGTTAAAGTAATGGCTGAGGCGGGTGTGGATATTTCAGGCCAATATTCAAAGCACCTTGATGAATTAAAAGAAACAAATTTCGATTATGTAATAACGGTGTGTGACAATGCTCACGAAAGCTGTCCAATGTTTCCCCGTAAGACAAAAGTTATTCATGCTGGTTTCGATGACCCGCCGAGACTGGCAAAAGAAACAAAAACCGAAGAAGAAGCTTTGAACATTTACCGTCGTGTTCGTGATGAGATAAAAGCGTTCATCGAGAAGTTTCCTGAATGTCTGGAAAAGAATAAAAATGAATAATCTGAATAGAAATCAGGCTCAGGAAATCATTAAGGAGCTTGAAAACAGCATCATACGTCTGGAATGTTTGACATGTGACTGCTTTCAGGGGCTTTTGACTCAACTGGAACTGGACTGCCCGGAAGATGTCTGCGACCTGATCAGTTGTCTTAAGACTCCGACTGAAAAGATGCATGGTTGTCTCGGTTGCGACCCTTGTCTGCCGGGTGAGCTATTTGCTAAATATCTCAAGTCAAAAACAAATAACAATAACACAAATATGAAGGAATAATACCAAATGAAAACAGAAAAAAAGAAAAAAGGACTATTGGCAGCAATATGGGAATCTATGACCAAGACTGGCGGATGCTGCGGTGGTGGTGGAGGAGATTGCTGCGGCTCTTCAAATGAAGATGATAAAAAAACCTGTGAAAAAAAGAACTCGTCCGATGAATGATAAAGAAAATGATACGGCTGCCAGGTACAGGGAGATAGTGGTACTCAGTATCGTTCCCTGTATTGTTGGTGTTTTTATTTTAGTAAGCTGGACACTGGCTCATTGGAAAATAGGCCCAAATTTCCTGAATGCTGGTTTAGCCCTTTTGGCTATTCTGTTTGGCGGTTATCTTCGATTTGTCTCAGGCTTCAAAGATATTTTTAAACGTAAAATAACTGTAAATGTATTTGTTACGGTTGCTCTTATTGCTACTATGGCTGTTGGAGAGTTCAGGGCGGCAGCAATCATTGTGTTTATTATGGCGGTAGCGGGGGCACTTGAGTCTTATACGCTGGACAAAACTCGCAGAAGCATAAGAAACCTGCTGGACCTTACACCCAAGACAGCAATGATACGTCGCGGAAATGATGAAGTTAATATCCCTGTCAGCGAAGTGCAGATTGATGATGTTGCGGTTGTCAGACCCGGAGGTCGAATCCCTGTCGATGGAATCGTGATAACAGGACAAAGTTGTGTCAACCAGGCTCCCATTACAGGTGAGTCAATTCCTGTCGAAAAGTTTAAAGGCAGCGAAGTATTCGGAGGAACTCTGAATGAGACAGGCAGACTTGAAGTTAAAACCACCAAGGTCGGCAATGATACTACACTTGCCAGAATAGTTCATCTTGTGGAACAAGCGCAAGGGACAAAAGCTCCAATTCAAAATCTTGCAGACCGCTTTACAACATGGTTTTTGCCTGCGGTGCTGGTCTTGGCAATTATAGCTTTCTTCTTATCGGGTAATGTCAAGGTTGCTATATCAGTTCTTCTTGTTGCCTGTCCATGTGCTTTTGCAATTGCTACTCCAACGGCTGTTACTGCTGGTATATCTAATATGGCCCGACATGCAGTCCTTATTAAAGGCGGGATATTTCTGGAGCTTGCTCAAAAAATAGATGTGCTCCTTGTGGACAAGACAGGAACATTTACCTTTGGAAAACCAAAGGTCGTCGATGTGATTGCTTTTAACAATATGCCGGAAGAAGAGGTCTTGCGTTTAACCGCTATAGCGGAGAAATATTCTGAACATCCATTAGCCAGGTCGGTTATGGCTCGTGCTAAAGAGTGCGGTATCGTTGTTCCTGACCCAGACGATTTCAATATCGAAGTTGGAATGGGAGTTACTGCAAAATTAGACAATATAGAAATTTTAATAGGCAATAACAAGTTTTTGAAAGACAAAGGTGTTTATGTTGCCGAGCATATCGAATATGCAGTTTCAAAGCAAACTGAACAAGGTAGAACAACCATTCTCGTAGCTAATGATAACAAACCAATTGGCTTGATTGCCATTGCTGACGAGATTCGCCCCCAAACTTCTCGTGCTATAGCATCTCTGAAAGCTATGGGCATTAAAAAAATCATAATGCTCACAGGAGATAATCAAAGAGTTGCGAAATCTGTAGCAAGAGAAATCGGAGTTGATGATTTTCAGGCCGAGCTTCTTCCGGAACAAAAATTACAATATGTGGAAAAATTACAAAAACAGGGAAAAGTTGTCGGAATGATTGGTGATGGTATAAATGATGCTCCTGCATTAGCATTAGCTGATGTTGGTATTGCGATGGGTGCAGCCGGAACCGATGTGGCTGTTGAAACAGCCGATGTAACTTTGATGAATGATGATTTATCGCAAGTAGTAAATTTTATGCATATGTCAAAGAAAGTTTTGTCACGCATTAAACTTAATATCTTCTTTTCCATGTTCTATAATGTAATCGGTTTTACTCTTGCTGGTTTTGGGCTGCTCACGCCCATAGTAGCGGTTCTTTTTCAGGAGGCCGGTTGTATTACGGTAGTATTCAGTTCAACATTGCTATTGTGGGCAAAAACAAAATCATCGATAAAAAACGATAATATTTCAGGCATTGGCCGAACTATTGAAAATACTGCGAATGATAATGTCTCACAATGTGCATAACGTTTAAACAATAAAATAGTGAAAGGAAAATATATGGCAGAAAATCAATCAGAATGTGGGCCGGGATGTAATTGCGGTAAGCCTTCGGGAAGCAAAAAACTAAAAATCACAATTTGTATTATTGTGTTGTTAGCGGTAAGCAGTATTTTTGCTTACAAGACAAAGAACGGAAAACAAACCGCACCAGTTAATACGGCAACTGCATTTGCTGTTCCTATTGTAAAAGAAGTAAATGAGCAGAATTCCGTAGCCTCTATTATCGATAAGCGCGAATCGACAATCAAAGCGGTAGAGGAAAATAAAAAAGTGGGTGAGTTTCTGGATTCACTATCTGCTCTCGACAAGGTAGCTATAAACCAGGACTCTGTATTTGTCTTTATTCCTGCTAAGGGAAATGAAACGATTAGTAAGGAAATTATGGCTGCAATTACGTCCGCAGAACAAAAAATAAAATCAAAAGGGGCAAGTCTTGGCTTATATACCATGCAATCCAGTTCACCGGAATATGCCAATATCGCCGCTCAATTGCCTCCACCATCAATACTGGTTATGAGTAAAGGTCGTGGTATGGGAGCGGTGTCAGGAGGAATAACAGAAGAGAAAATTTTGCAGGCATACGTTGCTTCGTCTCAAGCAGGTGGCTGTGGCCCATCAGGTTGCGGGCCGTCTTCTTCAGGTTGTGCTCCTACAGCACCTATTGGTCCTGTAAGGACAAGGTAAAGAAGGAAACTTTATAATGCTCGAATCTGTTACTGATACATTGCAGCAAGTTGCATCGCAGCCTTTGGGGTTAGTATTTGCCTTAATTCTGGGAACCGTAAGTGCCGCAACCAGTGCCTGCTGCACGTTACCGGCATTGGGAATACTGGTTGGCTATTCCGGCACACAGGCAAATGATAGCAGAAAGGCAGCAATAAAAACCGCTTTGCTCTTCACAATGGGAACGATTATCTCCCTTATGATTATTGGAGGAATCGCCGGGTTCGTTGGTCAGGTTGCTCAAAATACTTTGGGGCGATATTGGAAAGTCTTTGCCGGTATAGTTGCGGTCTTTCTCGGTCTGGCGGCCTTGAACCTTCTGCCTTTTAAGCTTTCATTCGGCAAGTTCGATGGTATTAAAAGCAAAATAGGAAAATCGGGAATTATATTAACCGGTCTTATACTCGGCGGCATTGTTGCTGTCAGTTCTCTGCCTTGTAATCCCGGTATTTTTATTGTTATTGGTGCGGCGATTTTGCAGGGTAAAGTCTTCTGGGCGACACTTATGCTGGCGATGTTTGCCATTGGTTTCAGCCTGCCGCTGGGAGCGGTGCTGCTCGGAATTTCGCTGAGCAAAGTCAGCCTTGCTGCCAGAGGCGCCGATTTTGCGTTTCGCTGGATATCAGGGGCAGTCCTTGTCGTTGCGGGATTTTATTTTCTCGTAACATTTTAAAAAGGTCTTTATGGATTGGAATAAAAAGAATTGATGCATTTCATGAAAACCATTGTGTACTTGTCCTTGCGGCAGGCTTGTATATGATTTATACTGCTGTTTAAAGTTGTGTAACAATTTAATTTGAAAAAGAATTACAATGAAGATAGGGATAATTATTTCAACCAACGACAATGAAACATCATGGAACGCATTTAGATATGCAAACTTTGCTCTTGGCCAAAAAGATGAGGTCAAAATATTTTTGGCGGGAAAAGGAGTCGAGTATCAGTCTTTTAGCACGGAAAAATTCAATACTGTCCAGCAGGCTGAAAAATTTCTTCAGGCAGGCGGCAAAATACTCGCCTGTGGAACCTGTATCAAATCCCGCAATCAGCAAGATTCAGAAATGTGCCCGATTAGCACGATGAAGGATATGTACGAGATTATAAAAGAAAGCGATAAAGTCGTAACTTTCTAATATCCGCGGCCTTCTTCAAAAAATTATTTTGGCAGTTAAAGGTAATGAACAATTGCAGGAATGCTCGGTCTTATCACAAAAATTGAATGAGTAAAATAACTGAAATAGCAAAATTGTTTCTTAAGCTTGGTACGATTGCTTTCGGCGGGCCTGCTGCGCATATTGCCATGATGCATAATGAAACTGTCGAAAAACGAAAATGGCTCGATGACCAGCAGTTTCTCGATTTAATCGGCGCAACAAATCTTATCCCCGGCCCCAATTCTACTGAAATGGCTATTCACATTGGCTTTTTGCGTGCTGGTTGGCGAGGATTAATTGTAGGCGGCTTATGTTTCGCTGCCCCGGCGATAGTAATTGTTCTTTTTCTCGCATGGCTTTATTCTCTCTATGGCACTTTGCCGTCAGTCCAATGGCTTTTATATGGTGTAAAGCCGGTGGTGATAGCGATAATCTTGCAGGCGCTTTGGCAATTAGGCAGAAAGGCAATTAAAGATACACTTACCGCGACGATGGCGTTAATTGTTTTTGTCCTCTACTTTATGAATGTAAATGAAATTTTTCTTTTGTTTGCCGGCGGATTTATCGTGATGCTGGTCAAAAATATCCGTCAATTACAAAAAAGCACTAAATGTATATCTTTAGTTCCGCTTGGCGGCATCGGTATTTTATCGCAGACCATTAATTTTAATCTCCCGATGTTATTTTTTATTTTTCTAAAGATTGGAGCTGTATGGTACGGAAGCGGTTATGTGCTTCTTGCTTTTCTGCGCAGTGATTTTGTTGAACGTCTGGGCTGGCTTACAGATCAGCAATTGCTCGATGCTATCGCGATTGGTCAGGTAACGCCGGGACCTTTGTTTACAACCGCAACATTTATTGGTTTTCTTCTGGGCGGTTTTAAAGGTGCTGTGCTTGCGACTCTTGGAATTTTTCTGCCTTCATTTATTTTTGTCGCGATTTCCAATCCTTTAATTCCTCGCTTGCGCAAATCACCATGGGCTGGGGCTTTATTGGATGGCATCAATGCCGCCGCACTAAGTCTCATGGCCGCGGTAACTTGGCAATTAGGCACTGATTCTTTAATTAATATTTATGCAATCTTGATTTTTGTAATTTCATTTATTTTGCTTATTCGTTTCAAAATTAATTCTACATGGTTAATAGCGGCCGGAGCTTTAATCGGACTTCTAAATGCTGCCTTTCATTGAAATTATTGTTTAGTCCTTGCCTGTAGATTTTGTTTGATTAATATAATGCTTGATTTCCATAAGGATGTTTATGTTGCAGAAATTATTTTATCTTGCTCTGGCCGGAGCCGCGGGTACACTCGCCCGTTATTGGCTAAGCGGTCTGGTTCAGAAAAACATTACATTTAATTTTCCTCTCGGCACTGCCGCTGTAAACATATTCGGCTGTCTGATGTTCGGCCTTGTATGGGCGATTCTTGAAAACAGATTTTCACTCGGCGGGCAGACTCGCATAATTATCTTTGTCGGTTTTTTCGGCGCATTTACCACTTTTTCGTCATTTGCATTTGAATCATCGCAGATGCTCGACGACTCACAATGGCTTTGGACCTCAGTCAATATAATTACGCAAAATATACTCGGGCTTATTGGTATGGTAACCGGTCTGGCAATCGGCAAATATATTTAGAATCGACCTGACCTTATGCTATAAAAAAAGACCCCTAACTGCTTATATTTTGCCCTCAAAACTGCTATCTTTTTCGTCTATTTTAGTCAAAATTCTAACAAATTTTTGCTATTTTGGTGTTATTTTGTTAAATTTTTTAGTTTTTGTCCCAAGCTCTTATTACTAAAGTATTTATAACTGCCCACTTTTCAAAAATAGTTCATAACTCCTTTGTTTACGTGGAAAATGGTGATCAGAATTTCAGCTCAAAATTCCAACGTAAATAAAAGACTTACAGTTGAACCAATCAACAACAATCAACTAATTACAAACGAACATTCTTGTTATTTAATTAGTATTTGTTATTATGTTTCTTGAGTCGGTTAGCCGTGTTTTTATAACACGTTGGAGCAGGGAGGCACGCATTCCGATTTAAAGCTATCTTCTTTTTTTGCCGATAGTTATAATATTCTTTTAATTCAAAAACATTGCTTTCGGCGAAAATTGTGTTGCCTATCGGCGCAGCCGACAGGGACGGAGTCTAATTAATAGGATTTTTTTAGGCATTATTTGGATAAAACAGCAATAGTTACAGGGGGAGCGGGATTCATCGGTTCACATTTATGCGAACTCCTTCTGTCCAAAAGCCATAAAGTCATTGTAGTAGATGACTTAAGCACAGGCAGACTGTCAAATATCGAGCACCTCTTTTCAAGCACAAATTTCAAATTCATCCAGGGCAGCGTCTGTGATGAAGATATAATGAGAGATGTAATTGCTGATGGAGACTATGTTTATCATCTTGCGGCCGCTGTCGGGGTTAATTTAATTGTCGAAAAGCCCGTTCACACCATTGAAACAAATATCCACGGTACGGAGGTCGTTCTTTCCGCTGCAAATCAATTCGATAAGAGAGTCTTAATTGCTTCTACCAGCGAGGTTTACGGCAAAAACGAACAGGTGCCTTTCCATGAAGATGACGATACCGTTTTAGGCAGTACCAAATTCAGCCGATGGTCTTATGCCTGCAGCAAAGCGATAGATGAATTTTTAGCTCTCGCGTATCATCGTCAATATAACCTAAGTGTAGTATTAGTAAGGCTTTTCAACACAATCGGCCCTCGCCAGACCGGCAGATATGGAATGGTCGTTCCGCGTTTTGTTGAATGGGCTTTAAATAATGAGCCTCTCATGATTTACGGTTCTGGAAAGCAATCCAGAAGCTTTACTTGTGTAACAGATGTAATCACCGCAATGACAGCTTTGATGAATAACGAAAAAGCCAATGGCGAAGTTTATAACATCGGTTCCAAAGAAGAAATAACGATAGAAGCCCTTGCTGACAAAGTAATTACGAAAATTGGTAGTAAGAGCATGAAGAAATATATTCCCTATTCTGAAGCTTACGGACAGGGTTTTGATGATATGCAGCGTCGTCTTCCGTGCCTGAAAAAAATCAATCAGGCGATTGGTTATCAGCCCAAAGTCAATTTAGACCAGATGCTTGACCAGATTATTGCTGACAAAAGAGTAAATCATGAGTAAAATATTGGTTTTATTTAAGGATTACTAAAGGATGGCCTTATCATTAGTTACAGGTGGAGCAGGTTTTATCGGCAGCAATATGGTTCGCTTTCTGCTCGATAAAGGGCAAAATGTCAGAGTGCTTGATAATTTCGAAACCGGCAAACGTGAAAATCTTGCCGAAATCTCTGACAGCATTGAAGTTATAGAGGGCGACATCCGCGATTTATCTGTTGTTCAGCGTGCGGTTAAAGGCGCCGAAGTCATATATCATTTAGCGGCCTTAGGTTCTGTGCCGCGTTCAATGAAAGATCCCGCCACAACGCACGATGTAAACGTAAATGGCACTTTTAACGTACTTCTTGCCGCTCGGGATGCGAATGTCAAAAGAATCGTATTTGCTTCCAGTTCCTCAGTTTATGGCCAAAGTCCGGTTCTTCCTCAGCACGAAGATTTACCCCTCGCTCCTATCAGTCCCTATGGCGCGACAAAAGCGATTGGCGAAATTTATTTCAGGTCATTTTACGCAACTTATGGCCTGCAATCAGTTTGTCTCCGCTATTATAATGTTTTTGGCCCTCGGCAAGACCCCACAAGCCAATATGCCGCCGCGATACCGCTTTTTGTCTCAGCGCTTATGCGAGATAAATCGCCAAATATATTTGACGATGGCGAGCAATCCCGCGGTTTTACATATATCGAAAATGTAATGCAGGCGAACTGGCTGGCCGCAAATGCAAAAGAAACTCACGGCGAAGCGGCAAACATTTCCACAAGCAACGCCGTTACCGTAAATACTGTTGTACAAACGATTAGCAAACTTCTTGGCAAAGAGAATATCAAGCCTGTTTACTTACCCCCAAGACGGGGCGATATTAAACATTCGCTTGCGGATGTAAAAAAAGCCAAAGAATTAATCGGCTATGAACCTTTCGTCAGTTTCGAACAGGGAATAGCCAAAGCGATAGACTGGTACAAAGAGAATCTATAATTTTAAAGGGTTAACTATATGGCAGAGAAGAATTTAGGCAGTAAAGCACCTTATGTAGGTATCGTGGGAATGGGTTATGTTGGTTTACCTCTTGCGAGAGAATTTGTTCAGCGCGGAGCGAAAGTAATTGGCTTCGATATTAATGAAAAAAGCGTTAAAAAAATTAATTCCGGCCTAAGTCCTTTGAAACACATACCTTCAGAAGATATCAAAAACATGGTTAAAAGCGGCAGGTTTCATACCACTTCAGATATGACATTGATGAAAAAGCCGGACGCTCTGATTATTTGCGTTCCAACTCCTTTAACTGAAAATCGTGAGCCGGACATGACTTACATTGTTGTTACCTGCGAAACGATTGCAAAATATCTTCGTAAAGAGCAGCTCGTTGTTCTTGAAAGCACGACATATCCCGGAACGACAAGGGAAGTAATGAAGCCTATACTTGAAAAAAGCGGCTTAAAAGCGGGTAAAGATTTTTACCTCGCGTTCTCGCCCGAAAGAGAAGACCCCGGCAATAAGAGTTTCAGAACTGCCACAATTCCAAAGGTGGTAGGAGGTTACGATAAAAAGAGCCTGCAAGTCGCGTTAGATATTTACAAGTACGCGATCGATAAAACTGTTCCGGTTTCTTCATGTGATGTCGCAGAATCGGCGAAAATTCTTGAAAACACATACCGCTGTGTAAATATCGCAATGGTAAATGAGTTAAAACAGCTTTTCGACCGCATGGGAATCGATGTTTGGGAAGTAATCGAAGCGGCCGGCACAAAACCCTTCGGTTTTCAGAAATTTTATCCCGGCCCCGGTCTCGGCGGCCACTGCATTCCAATTGACCCGTTCTATTTGACTTGGCGAGCAAGGCAATTTGGTATGCCGACGAAATTTATTGAACTTGCCGGCGAAATTAACACATCTATGCCGCATTATGTTGTTCATAGAACGCTCGAAGCGATGAATGATAGAAAAAAGAGCCTCAAAGGTTCAAAAGTTCTTGTTCTTGGTCTTGCATATAAGAAGGATATCGATGATGTTCGCGAATCACCTTCACTTGAGCTTATCGAACTTTTGAGAGATAAAGGCGCTTTGGTCGATTACAATGACCCCTTTATTAAAGAAACGCATAAACAGCGCAAGTATAATTTAAAGATGAAGAGCAAGCCGCTAAGTGCTGCGATGATAAAGAAATACGATGCTGTGGTGATATCAACTGACCATAGCTGTTACGACTATAACTGGATTGTGAAGAATTCAAAACTGGTTGTCGATAGCCGCAACGCAACAGCAAAAGTGAAAAACAGGAAGAAAATAGTAAAAGCATAAAGGATTTTTAATGCAAGTGCCATTACTGGATTTGAAGGCGCAATACGCGAAAATTAAAAACGATGTTTTAAAAGCTGTCAGCGAAGTTCTTGACAGCCAGGTTTGCATTGGCGGTCCGAAAGTTGCGGAGCTTGAGAAACAAGTCGCCCAATTAAGCGGCTGTAAATATGGAATCGGAATGTCAAGCGGTACAGATGCGCTGCTTGCGAGCCTTATGACTCTCGGAATCGGCAGCGGCGATGAGGTGATTACGACACCATTTACTTTTTTTGCCACTGCCGGAAGTATCGCAAGGGTCGGCGCAAAACCGGTGTTTGTTGATATTGACCCAAAGACCTACAACATAAATCCGGCATTGATTGAAAAAGCTGTAACCAAAAAAACTAAAGCAATTATGCCGGTTCATCTTTACGGCCAAATGGCTGATATGGATGCAATTATGGCAATTGCGAATAAGCACAATCTTGCTGTCATTGAGGATGCCGCGCAGGCAATCGGGAGTGTTTATAAAGGCAAACGAGCAGGCAGCATCGGCACGTTTGGCTGTTTCAGTTTTTTCCCCAGCAAAAATTTAGGCGGTATCGGCGACGGCGGAATGGTTGTCTGTAATGATGAAAAGCTGGCAGCAAAAATAAGATTAATGAGAGACCATGGGCAAAATCCAACTTATTATTATCATTTTGTCGGTGGAAATTTCAGACTTGATCCAATTCAGGCCGCGGCACTTTTGGTAAAACTTCCATATTTAAACGAATGGTCACAAGCAAGACGACAGAATGCTGAATTTTATAATGCTAAATTTGCAGGGACTTTAATTAAAACGCCTTATGTACATTCTGACTGTATTACTATTTATAATCAATATGTAATCAGAGTCTCTAACCGGGATGAAATGGCCGCTAATCTGAGGAAGAATAATATCGGTTGTGCGATATATTATCCTGTACCGCTGCATTTGCAGGAATGTTTTGCATACCTTGGATACAAAGAAGGCGATATGCCGGAATCTGAAAAAGCGGCAAAAGAAGTATTGGCACTGCCAATTTACCCTGAATTAACGGATGAGATGAAAAACAGCGTGGTTCAAGCCGTTATTGAAAATTTAAAGTAAACGGAGCAATGGTGAAAATAACAGTTGTTGGTGTTGGTTATGTCGGACTTGTAGCTGCCGGTTGTCTTGCGGAAAGCGGAAATCATATCACCTGCGTTGACAACGATGAGAAGAAAATAAATAATCTCAAAAAAGGAATCATTCCGATTTATGAGCCAGGGCTTACAGAGATTGTTAAAGCCAATGAAAAGGCCGGCAGACTTGTTTTTACAACAAATCTTAAAGAGGGTGTTGATAATTCTAAAATTATAATACTTGGCGTGGGCACTCCCAGTGCAGAAGACGGCTCAGCGGATATTTCAGCAGTGATAAACGTATGCGGGAAAATCGCTGAGTATATGAAAGAATACAAAATAATAATTACAAAAAGTACCGTTCCGATTGGTACTCATAAAAAAGTTACAGAGCTTATCAGAAGCAAAACAAATGTGCCATTCGATTATGTCAGCAACCCGGAATTCTTGAAGGAAGGTTCTGCTGTTGAGGATTTCGCCAAACCTGACAGAGTAATTATCGGCACTAACAATCCTGATGTTCAGGAATTAATGAGACAATTGTATTCTCCCTTTATGCGTAAAGGATGCAGAATTATATTCATGGATCCGGCAAGTGCCGAAACGGCTAAATATGCGGCCAATGTAATGCTTGCAACCCGAATTTCATTTATGAATGAGCTTTCAGGCTTATGCGAAGTTTGCGGTGCGGATATTGAAAAAGTACGTGCGGGAATAGGCTCTGACCCTCGTATCGGGAATTCATTTTTATTTGCCGGTGCAGGTTATGGCGGAAGCTGTTTTCCCAAAGATGTCAAAGCAATGATTTATATGGGCAAGCACAATAATTACCCGATGACAATCGCAGAAGCTGTCCAGCAGGCAAATTATAATCAGCACGATAGATTTGCAAATAAGGTGTTAAATTATTTCAAAGGAAAAGAAAGCCAAACGAAACTTGCGATTTGGGGGCTTGCGTTCAAAGCTAAAACTGATGATGTAAGAGAATCGCCTGCTATTTGGTGCATTAATAAATTCATTCAGGCAGGTATGACTGTCCGAGCGTATGATCCTGAAGCCATGGAGACTGCTAAAGCGGTTTTAAAGCAAAAAGTTGAAATGGCAGAAAATGAATATCAAACAATCAACGGCGCTGATGCGCTTGTTGTATTTACAGAATGGCAACAGTTCAGAACTCCTGATTTTGATTTGATTAAAGAAAAACTTAAAAAGCCTGTCATTTTTGACGGCAGAAATCTCTACGAACCAGCTTATATGAAAAAGCTGGGCTTTGAATATCATTGCATCGGACGGTAATGAACAGGAAAGTACTCGTAACAGGAGCAGCAGGATTTATCGGTTCACATCTTTGTGAAAGATTAGTCGCAGAAGGTGATATTTTAACTGGTCTCGATAATTTTGATATTTTCTATGACAGGAAAACTAAAGAATCGAATATTAAATCCCTTCTCAAATCAGATAAATTTGAACTTGTCGAAGGCGATATTCGAAATGCTGATTGTGTCCGATCAGTATGCAAAAGTGGTATCGATGTCATAGTTCATTTGGCCGCTAAAGCCGGCGTAAGACCGTCAATTGAAGACCCTTGCGGCTATGCCGATGTGAATATAAACGGAACATTGGTAATGCTTGAGGCGGCGAAAAAATTTAATATAAAGAAATTTATATTCGCTTCAAGTTCAAGCGTTTATGGTAATAATAAAAAAGTCCCCTTTTCAGAAACGGACAATGTCGATAATCCTATTTCGCCTTATGCTGCTACTAAAAAAGCAGGTGAGCTTATTTGTTATACCTATCATAAACTTTATAACTTTGATATTAACTGTTTGCGGTTTTTTACAGTTTACGGCCCCCGGCAACGGCCGGATTTGGCGATTCATAAATTTGCAAAACTGATTGATTCGGGTAAACCTATTCCAATGTATGGTGATGGTTCGATGATGCGGGATTTTACATTCATCGATGATATTGTCGATGGCATTATCGCGGCTATTGATAGATGCAAAGGCTATGAAATTTTTAATCTTGGTGAATCGCAACCTGTTCGGCTCGTTGATTTAATTAAAGAAATTGAAAAAGCGTTTGGCAAAAAAGCAGTTGTGGAACGTTTGCCTTTGCAGCCGGGCGATGTAGAAAAGACTTTTGCTGATGTAAGTAAAGCTGGGAGAATGCTCGAATATAATCCTCGCACTGAAATTACCACAGGATTAAAAATATTTGCTGACTGGTTTAAACAACAGCATCTTCATACTTATTAGGAAATTAGATGAAAGCTTTAATTACAGGTATTACAGGGCAGGATGGTTCTTATTTAACGGAACTGCTGCTTAAAAAAGGTTACGAAGTTTACGGTCTGATACGCAGAAGTTCATCGTTCAATACGGATAGAATTGATCATCTGTATAAAGATCCGCACGAACAGCCGAAACTTAAATTGATATACGCTGATTTGACAGACGGCAGTAATCTGCATTCGGTATTGAACGATATAAATCCTGATGAAGTTTATAATCTCGGAGCGCAAAGTCATGTGCGTGTAAGTTTTGACCAGCCCATTTATACAACAAATGTAGATGCTCTTGGCACATTGAGAGTTCTCGAAGCAGTACGTTCTATGAAAAAGCCGGCAAAATTTTATCAGGCTTCAAGCAGTGAAATGTACGGCAAAGTATTGGAAACGCCTCAAACTGAAAAAACGCCTTTTTACCCGAGAAGTCCCTATGGATGCGCCAAGGTTTATTCTTTTTGGCAGACAGTAAATTATAGAGAGTCGTACAATTTATTCGCTTGTAACGGAATTTTATTTAATCATGAATCGCCAAGAAGAGGTGAAACATTCGTTACAAGAAAAATCACAAGAGCGGCAACAAGAATAAAACTTGGATTGCAGGATAAATTATATTTAGGAAATCTCGATGCAAAACGCGACTGGGGCTTTGCAGGCGATTACGTTGAAGCAATGTGGCTGATGATGCAGCAGGAAAAACCGGATGATTATGTGATTGCTACCGGCGAAACACATTCCGTCAGTGAATTTCTTGATGAGGTGTTCGGCCGTCTCAATCTTGATTGGAAGAAACATGTTGAAATAGATTCAAAATACTTCAGACCGGCCGAAGTAGATTTGCTTTTAGGCGATGCATCGAAGGCGAAAAAAATGCTTAAATGGCAGCCAAAGGTTTCTTTTAAAGAGCTTGCCGTAATGATGACAGATGCAGATATGAAAATCGCACAAAATGAAAAAATCATTCAGGAGCATAAAAGTTGAGTGGTTTTTTTGAAAACAAAAGAATTGTCGTAACAGGCGGCGCAGGCTTCCTGGGTTATTATATTTGTGAAAAGCTCCGGAAACGTGGATGTAAAAATATTCTTATTCCGAAAATAGAAGATTACGATTTGGTAAAATTATCTGACATCAAAAAAATGTACGATGATATGAAGCCCGATGTTGTTATTCATTTGGCGGCAGTTGTCGGTGGCATCGGAGCAAACCGTGAACATCCCGGCAAATTTTTTTATGAGAATTTAATGATGGGTGTTCAACTGATTGAAGAGGGGCGGCTTCGCAATCTCGAAAAGTTCGTCGCAATCGGCACAATTTGCGCATATCCGAAATTTACCCCAGTTCCATTCAAAGAGGAAGATTTATGGAACGGTTATCCCGAAGAAACTAACGCACCTTATGGTCTGGCAAAGAAGATGCTCTTGGTGCAATCGCAGGCATATCGGCAGGAATATGGCTTTAATAGTATATTTCTGCTGCCTGTAAATTTATATGGTCCGCGTGATAATTTCAATCCGAACTCGAGCCATGTGATTCCCGCGTTGATAAAAAAATGTGTGGATGCAATTAACAATGGCGACAAATTCATCGAATGCTGGGGCACAGGTTCTGCAAGTCGTGAATTTATTTATGCCCAAGACGCTGCTGAAGGCATTCTGCTTGCAACAGAGAAATACAATGGTTCAGAGCCGGTGAATGTAGGTGCAGGTTTTGAAATTACGATAAAAGATTTAGTAGAAAAAGTTGCGAAACTTACAGTATTTACTGGTGAGATTCGCTGGGATGCTTCCAAACCAGATGGCCAGCCGAGAAGATGTTTGGACACAAGCAGAGCGAAAAAGCTGTTCGGCTTTGAAGCGAAAACCAGTTTTGACGAAGGCCTAAAAGCAACGATTGAATGGTATAAAGAAATTTCAACTGATATATAATATTTTGTTTCTCATGTTTAATATGTGACATTTGAAGTTTAATATTCAGCTTCTCATGTTTAATAAATGGTTTCTTAAATATCATATAAGGCATTTGATGTTGGTTATGCGGACGTTGAAATTCGAAAATAGCTTTTTTAGTATTGAAACAGCAGTTTTTAGTTATCGGAATAAAAAAACTATACTGAGGATGAAAAGTTGTCGGGAGTTATGAAAAAAAATCTCATTATTCTTTTTTTATTTTTTGGTTATTCCTGTTGTAATGCACAATATGATGTTGATGATGTGCGTATTCAGGGAGATTCTACCCTGATGGGAATGAAAATTGAAAGCTCTTTTTTTTCTGACGGAGCTTTTTTGATCGAGACGACAGGTGCAAGATTTGAATATGTCAAGGGCGAGTTAAAACTTTATCAGGGACTTGATAACAATAACAGAAGATTTCTTTCCACAATAATTTTTGAAAATGAACCTAATTTTATTAAAGTTGAATCGCTTGATGATCATATTATTTTCTGGTCAAAGGACCTAAATATAGGTATCTACGGTGATTCAACAGTTATCATTTCACCTAAAAAATCCCAAGATCTCAAATGCAAAGGCAATTTTAAGCCTGATTACGAAGGCAGATACAAAGGAGAGCTTCTACTTATTGACGATAAAGGTGGTATGGAGATATATCCCCAGAGATATGAAGCTGGGTATAAAATTAAAACTATCGAACTTGGTAAAGTAGAATGGGTTGCAGATTACGAATTAAACGCAAAAGAACGTGTTATGATAGCTGCATTTCCCGGTAAAAAATTCAATTGGGAAGATAGTTTTAATACCAGAATAGTTGTTACGCATGGAGCGATGGGGTTGGGAGAGGGAAACATATATGGTGAAATGCCCCCGAATTCCACAATTGAAAATTGGGCGCAAAACTTTGACGTTTTAGTGCTTTTTTATAAAGGTCTTTATGAGCGACCGGAAAAAGATATTAAAAACTTACGATCACATGGTCCTTATATAATAGAAAACATTCCTGAATTTCGAAGACTGATAACTACGGCTCATAATGTTGATTTAAAAGTAGTTACGTATGTGGGTTTTTTTGAATATTATCGTAAGTTTCATAATGCTGAACCATTTCTTGAGCAGATAAAAAAACTAAAACAACAATATGGAATAGATGGAGTTTATATAGATGGGCTTTCATTCGATCATAATCAAAACCTAGATAGTAATAAAATTTTAAATTGGGAGATTGTGAGACGAATCAGGTCTTTGTTTGGTAGTGAAGGCGTAATTATTCTGCATGGTACTCACGGAGGCTTGGCAGTTGAAACGGCTCCCAATATTGATGCATATTGCAGTGCGACCTTAAATGGTGAGGGCGTTCCATTTCAAACTGTCGAGGATGATTATATTAAATACAATGTAAGAAAATACGGTATTTCAAATACAATTGGTTTATGGCGGCCCGATGGAAAACATCCCCAAACAATAACATACAAAGAGATTATAGATACTATATTAAAAATGAATTGTAGGGAAGCCACGTATGCTCATGTTCCTTTAGATAAAGCGCCAGTAGGTAAATATAAGTGGGGAAATGGAATAAGTAGTGCATATTCATATTATTTGCGACGGCTTAAACATTTAGAAGATTTATATCATTCTGGAAAAGTTAGATGAACGAAAAGGTATCTTTGATTTGTACAACATATAACTGTAAAGATGAATTAAATGCAGCGTTAAAAGTTTTTACTACTGAGAAAAACCTTGTCTTAGTTGAGGAAATTTCAATTGTTGATGGAGGATCAAAGGATGGGACATGGGAACTTTTGCAAAAATGGTCAAAAGAAATAGATAAAATTAAAGTTTGTCAAATTGTTGGTGCTAATATTTCGAAAGGTAGAAATGAAGCTATAAAACGAACTAAATCAAATATAATTGTGACATTTGATAGTGGAACAGAATACGGTGATAATTGGCTTAAATTTATATTAGAACCCCTTTTATCAAAAAAAACGGAAATAGCTAGCGGTCTTACGGTCTGTTGCGGAGATAGCATCTTTCAAAAATGTCTTGCTGCTTTAGGTGATAGACATCGTGCCAGTATAAAACCTTCTCACAGAGGAGTTGCTTATTACAGGTATGTATGGGAGGAGATAGGAGGTTATCCTGAGTATGTACAAGCCGGCGAGGATACTTGGTTTAACACGCAATGCGAGAAAAAGGGTTATAAGCATGTTAATGTTTCCGAGGCAAAGAATTATTGGAAAGTTCGCAACTCATGGAAAAAAGTTTTCAAAATGCAATATCGTAATATTAAGGGGCAGGTAATATTGGCTGAACCTTCAGGAATTGTCATTAATTTTGGAATAACTAGTGTATATTTAGTAATAATAATATTATTATTACTTGGGTTTATATTTCCAGTTTTATTTTTGATGGCTGCAATTTTTAGCTTTATGTATTTCTTTAAAAGACTATTTGGAAAAAGAAGATGGCGGTTTTTTGTTAATCCTTTGCATTTTATAGTTGGTCTTTATGTCTTAAATGGATGGGATATGGGAAACTGCATAGGAACAATAGAAGGTTTGTTTATACTTATTCATACAAAATTTAAGAAAAAAATTTATGGAAACTCTTTCTAATCAAAATATCATTCAAAGCGATCAGCAGCAATTTAAGCCGAATTTGCGAATAAATTGGGTATTTTTATTTTTTTGTATCGCTGTATGTATTGTCTTAACTATAATAATTGATACAAGAAGCACTGCTGGTTCTCTCTTTATTGCCGCCAGATATTTTGTTTGTATTGTCAGTGTTTTATCCTTATTTATGCCGGTTCGATTTGGCGTACCGATAATTTTCTTAATTCTTGCAATAGGAGTGGATGCAACCCAATCAGTATATGAAAAATATGCAATGGGGGAAATTATTTCAGCAAGTTTGTGGCAGTTTCGATATGGTCCTTTTAATCCAAGTATGTTTGTTGCATTTATTTTAGGTATTCATATCTTAAAAGTTCATTGTTTACAGCTTGATAAAATAGTGAAACGCGCATTGATTTGGTTTGTGACTGTTCCCATAATAACAGGTTTTGTTTATGGTGGTATGACGTCTATAGCAAGCAGAGTAGAAATTTTACAAGATGTAAGATTTGCCATCTTATTAATGATGAGTATCATATTATTCAGGGGATATCTAAAGAAATTTCCACAAATGATTGGTTTTATGCTGACTCTTTTTGTGGCATACTTTGTTGCAAGACATGCAGTTGATTTATTTTATTGGTTTACAGGTTTCGGTTCTGTTATGGGTGGAGCTACAAGAGTAAGTGTCGGTTCTACAAAAGGGACAATTAATATACTTTTGTTATTTACAATAGTATTATTTTTCCGTGAAAAAAGATTTATTCTTGGCTTTGCATTGGGCCTATGTTCAATTATTTTGCTTGTTGTTTATGCCGGCAGACTGCTATGGTTAACCAGTGTATTAGGATGTATTCTACTTTTCATAGTTATAGGTGCCAAAAGATTTATAATAGGACTTCCTATAGTTATGATTTGCGGAATAATCGCTTTTAAAATACTTGGAACTTACGGGTATGAATCACTTGAATACGCATCGCAAAGAGCCGAATCTTTTAAAGGGGGTTCAGTTGGAAATTATCTTCAAAGGCTTGATGGATTAAGATATGGCGAGCTTGTAAACGTATTTAATACCAATCTAAAGAGAGGTGCCGTTTTATGGGGGAGCGGTTACAGCAGTTATTATACAGATGATGCAGCCCCATTTCCTGCAACATTAATCGCAGCATTTGCGGATTACAGTGCTATGAGTGGTCTTTTTTATCAAACTCATGAATATTTTAGCCATATATATTTAAAACATGGACTTATCGGGCTATTTATAATATCCTCTCTATGGCTTACACCTGCATGGCGATGTTATAAAATGTTTGATAAAAATGCAAAAGGTTTGTTCTATTCTGTGCTTGCCTGCTTTATTGCGTTTTCTTTCCTTGCGATGATCCAATTTTATTGGACAGGGCAGGGGTTATTTATATGTGGTTTTATGATTGCATCCCTGATAACCATATCTGAAATACTGGAAGAAAATCACACCAGCTTTGAGCCAGTCATCAGTCAGAAAGAGTTAATAGAAAGTTAATATGGCTCAAACATTAATGGGCGTATCTATGTCAAGCAACCGGAAAAGACTCTTAAGCAATTTTATTTCATTAAGTGGGGTAAGAATTGCAGGTTTTATTTTTCCATTGATTACTTTGCCCTATCTTGTGCGAGTATTAGGGCCTGAAAAGTTTGGGCTAATTGCGTTCGCACAGGGGCTTATTCAATATTTTGTGATAATTACAGATTATGGTTTTAATTTATCCGCAACAAGAGAAATCTCGATTAATAGAAATGATATCAAGAAAATATCTGAAATATTCTATTCCGTAATTCTGGTTAAACTTGTTTTGACAATCATAAGCTTTGTTATTTTATCATTAATAGTATTTAGTTGGAGTAAATTCAGAATTGATTGGCAAATATATTTCCTAACATTTGGAGTCGTCGTTGGCCAAGTTATATTCCCTATATGGTTCTTTCAGGGGATGGAAAAGATGAAGTATATTGCTGGTCTTAATATTCTAACAAAATTTGTTTTTACAATAGCTGTTTTTGTTTTTATTCATAAGGAATCTGATTATCTCTGGATGCCGATTTTATATTCATTTGGATTTATTCTTTCAGGAGTATTGGGATTATGGTTTGCATTATATTCTTTTAAGATTATATTTGTGTTTCCATCCTATAATGAGATTGTACATCAACTTAAGGAAGGATGGCATATTTTTATTTCCACAGTAGCAATGAGTTTTTATACTACTAGCAACATTGTAATTCTCGGATTTTTCACAAACAATACTATAGTTGGTTATTATAGTGGAGGTGAAAAAATCGTCAGAGCAATACAATATGGATTATTGTATCCATTATCTCAGACAATTTATCCGCATATTGGAAAACTTGCCCATGAATCCAAAGAAGCAGCCCTTGTTTTTGTTAGAAAAGTAATCGGACTCGTGGGAATACCAGTTTTATGTGTGTCTGTGGCGTTATTAGTATTTGCTCCTAGCATAAGTAATATAGTTTTAACAAGAAAGTTTGAAGAAAGTATACCTGTTATGTGTATTCTTGCACCCTCGATATTTGTAATTTTCTTAAATAATCTTTTTGGAATACAGATCATGTTAAATTTTGGATATCAGGCTTCTTTCCAAAAAATAGTTTTAATAGGAGGGGCAATTAATATTGTGTTAGTTATAATACTTTCGATCATGTTCCAGCATATAGGTGTTGCTATCGCAGGACTCATTATGGAAACATATATTACCTGCCACGAGTTAGTTTTCCTTTATCACAAAGGAATAAAATTTAGTTTCAATTTTTCCAAACAGAGCATTTAAGCCAAGACTAAGATGCAGTATATAAAAAATATATTAAAAAGGACAAAGTTATTTCCTTTTATAAAGTATTTCCATTGTCTAATGTCTGAAATTAAAAAAAACGATGATATAGCAATAGTACTCAAACAACATCCTTTCATGTATTCAAACACAAGTTCCAAAAAATCTATCTATTTAAGGAAGGCTATAGCATTTGAAAAGATGTTATCCACAATGTATCCGAGTGTTAAGAAGGATGATTTACTAGCAGGAAGGCGAACAATATATAATTTCCCAATTTATTTAACAATAAATGAATATGATTTAGCGAACATAGGCAATCTTACTCCGAACTATAATACAGTTCTAACCAAAGGATTTAAAGGAATAAAGCAAGATGCTATCTCGGCAATGAATGACAAAAACCTGAGTTCTGATAGTAAAGATTTTTTATCTTCTGTGGTAATGGTATGTGAAAGCGTAATAAAGTTTTCGAACAGATATAGTGAAAAGCTCTTGGAGATGTCTGAAAAATATGGCGATTCTCAGCCTTCTTTAAGGCAACTGGCACAAATATGTAAAAAAATTCCTGCAGAACCAGCTACTAATTTTTATCAAGCACTACAAAGCGTATTTTTTACAAATATGTTAATATGGTCCGAGGAACATCATCTTATTGGTTTAGGACGTTTGGATCAATATTTATGGCCTTATTACCAAAATGATATTGCGAAAGGAATTTGCACAGCAGATGAAATGTATGAGCTATCTAAACATTTTTGGAAAAGACTCAACGAAGATTTTAGAGAGAAGAGCAATGTGCTTGCTGGAGATACGGGTCAGGCAGTTATCCTTGGCGGATTAGAGAAATCCAGAGGGGAGGATGCCAGCAATGAATTGACTTATATGTTTTTGAAAATTGCGAAGGAACTAAAACAAGTAGATCCAAAAATAGTACTAAGAGTACATTCTAAAACGCCTGAAAAATTGTGGAAAGAATCTCTCGCACTCCTCAAGTTAGGTCTAGGCTATCCTTTATATGCAAGTGACGATGTTATTATTCCATCATTGAAATCTTTTGGATATGACTCTGAAGATGCAATAGATTATGTGGTTTCAGCGTGTTGGGAACCTTTGATTCCAGGCAAGTCTTTTGAATTAAATAATGTTTGTAGAATAAATTTTCTGCATTGTTTAGAATCTTCAGTTAATGATGGCAAGTCTTTATTAGATAACAGCCAAATAGGTGTTTCTGGCGGATTTCTTAAAGAATGCAATAGTTTTGAAGATTTAATTAAAAATTTAAAATCGCAAATACACTTTTTTATAAGTCAATCAGTAGAAAGGGTAAATAATCTAAGATTTGTCCCGTCTCCTTTATTTTCTGCACTAACAGCAAATTGTATTGAAAAAGGCTTAGATATTTCTAAAGGCGGTGCAAAGTACAATAATTTTGGAATACTAAATTCAGGTTTTGTCAATATGGTTAATTCTTTGATCGCTATAAAGAAACTTGTATATGAAAATAACCAAATTAGTAAAATTGATTTGCTCAAATGTTTAAAAGATGATTTTGAAAACAATATGCAATTATGTTCATATATGAAAAATCGTATTCCCAAATTTGGTAATGATATTGACGAAGTAGATAGCATCGCATCTGAGTTAGCAGATTTCTACGGTCAGGAATGTGCTAAAGAATCAAATTCATTAGGAGGAAGATACAAAGGCGGTCTTGGAAGTGCCGATGGGTATGTTACAGATGCAAAGAAAACAGCCGCTTCATGTGATGGACGTAAATTGGGGGAAATACTGACTGTTAATTTTTCGCCGGCAGCGGGAACGGTTCAGAATGGCTTAACTGCTGTAGTAAATTCTATTTCTAAAATCAATTTTAGAAAAGTATTCAATGGTTCTATTTTGGATTTAAAGCTGTCTCCTTCATTCTTTACCGAAGAGAAATATCTCGACAAACTTGTACTATTTCTCAAAGTAGCTATGCGCAAATGCGAGGAGATTCAGTTCAATGTAGTTAATTCACAAACGCTGAAAGATGCAAAAAACAATCCTGATCAATATCGAGATCTAATTGTAAGGGTTTGGGGTTTTAGTGCTTATTTTGTTGATTTACCTGAAGAATATCAGAATCATATAATTGAGAGATCTGAACATGATATCCAGTAACTGTCTGATATTCGATATAAAAAGATTCGCGATATCTGATGGTCCGGAGATAAGAACAACCATTTTTTTTAAAGGATGCCCATTGAAATGTCCGTGGTGTCACAACCCCGAAGGTATTTCATTCAGACAGGAGTTTTTTTGGAGAAGAACAAAATGTTCAGAATGCAATGAATGCATTCGTATCTGCCCGCATGGATATGATCCTAAAGATGTGAAACGATTAAATGAAAAATTTGAAGAATGCTTAAATTGTAGAAAATGTGTTGATATCTGTCCTACCGGAGCAATTACTATAATCGGAAAAGAAATCGAATTGGCAGATCTAATTGAGTTGATAAGCAGAGATATCGATTATTATGCGGATAGCGGAGGCGTGACGTTTTCAGGAGGAGAACCGCTTGCACATATGTCATATTTGCAGCGTGCATTAGAAGAATGTAAACGCATCGGAGTCAACACTTGTATTGAAACTTCCGGATTTTGTTCTAAAGAGGATTTATTGTTAATTATAGACTATGTAGATTTTTTTATGTTCGATCTAAAATTAGCAAATAAAGAAGAAAGTCAAAGAGTCATAGGGGCAAATATTGATAAAATTGTTGAAAATTTAAATATAATCACGAGCGAGAAAAAATGTGTTTTGAGACTGCCAATGATTAGAGATCTTACGGATACTAAAGAGAATATAGAACTCTTACTTGCTATATTGCGGCAAATTCCGAATAAAAAGAATTTGTCAAGAGTGGAATTGCTGCCATATCATAAATTAGGTGAAAGCAAGTATATATGCTTAGGTAAAGAAACATTGAAAGTTTTTGAACCTTCCACAGAATCGAATCTAAATTGTATTAAAGAAAAGATATCATCACTTAATTATAATGTCAGTATTGAGAGATTTTAATAGTGAAATATGATTTTATAATAGTTGGAGCTGGATTTGCAGGATGTGTTCTTGCCGAACGGATAGCCAATGATATGGGCAAGAAAGTGCTTGTCATTGAAAAGCGTAAGCATTGGGGCGGTAACTGCTATGATATGATAGATAGCCATGGAATTTTGATTCACAATTATGGCCCCCATATTTTTCATACTATAAAAAAGAATGTATGGAATTATCTAACAGGGTTTACGGAGTGGTATTATTATCAACACAAAGTTTTAGGTTATATAGACGGCCAGTATGTGCCAATCCCTTTCAACCTGAATTCGCTGCATCAATCATTTCCTAAGAATACAGCACAAGAATTGGAAGAAAAACTTGTTAAAAAATTTGGCATGGGTAACAAGATACCAATATTGCAGTTGAAGGATGCAGGTGGGGAACTCAAGTTTTTGGCAGATTATATTTACGAGAAAGTTTTTTTAAATTATACGATGAAGCAGTGGGATTGTAAACCAAACGAAATTGATGAATCGGTGACCGGCAGGGTTCCGGTGCATATTTCTAGAGACGATCGATATTTTCAAGATATATATCAGGGCATGCCGTCAAATGGGTACAGTAATATCTTTGAAAAAATGCTTTCTCACGACAATATACATTTGCTTCTAAACACTAATGCTTCCGACATCATAGAGATAAGGGATAGAGATGTTTATATGATGGGTGAAAAATTTGGCGGAGTATTTATTTACACCGGTCCAATCGACCATTTATTCAAGTATAAATATGGTAAATTACCATATCGTTCCCTAAAGTTAGATTTCGAGTATTTACCACAACAGCAATATCAGCCTGTTGGGACGGTCAATTATCCTAATGATTATGATTTTACGCGAATTACTGAATTTAAACATTTGACCGGGCAGAAAGTTGAAGGAACAACTATTTTAAAAGAATATTCACAGCCTTATGATCCCGAAATAAAAGGGAGAGATATTCCTTACTATATAATTAGTAAGCCTGAGAATTTAGAGTTATATAAAAAATATAAAAATGAAGTGGATAGATTAAATAAGACAATCCTTGTTGGGCGGCTTGCAGAATATAAATATTATAATATGGATGACATTATTGCTCGTTCGCTGGAGATATTTGAGAATGATATCGAAAAATGATACCATAGCAGACAATGTGTGGGCAATAGTTGTGACTTTTAACAGAAAAGAATTGCTCTTGAAATGTCTTCAAGCTATCAGGGAGCAAACATTGGCTGTTGATAAGATATTAATTATGGATAACGCATCTACAGACAGAACTCCTGAAGCATTACTGGAAAACGGAATCATAAATGAATTGCCCCCTTTAGTTCTAAATGAACCATGGGAAAAAGAATTTATAACAAAACCGAACGGTAACGGTAATGTTGTGAAACTATTTTATATAAGAATGCATAAGAATACTGGTGGTTCTGGTGGCTTTCATCAAGGGATTAAAATTGCTTATGAAAACGGGGCAAAGCGGATGTGGCTGATGGATGATGATGGTCTGCCTGAAAAAAATTGTCTTGCAGAATTGATAAAAATATCTTGTAAATGGATCGATTATATTGCACCAAATCTATTTAATGAGAAAGGAGAAAGTCACTTTAAGGGATTATTAGCGACTACTAAAAATGATGTAATTAGTTTTAAAGGCGGTCCTTTTAATGGAATCATTATAAGCCGAGATATTGTGAAACAAATTGGTTACCCTATGAAAAATTTCTTTTTGTGGGGTGATGAATATGAATATACAAATCGAATTTATGAAGCTGGTTTTGTGATGATCACAGTCAAAGATGCAAAGTTTTTTCATAAATCAACTAAAGTAGATTATAAAACATGTAAACGCGGTTTTTTTATCGGAAGGAACAGTATTTATCGCAGCAGGCTCTTTAAGGGAGTATTTATGCGTAAATCGCTTTTTAAAATAGATATGTATTACGCCGTCTTTATGGCTTTTTGGCGTTTCTTTTTCTGCGGCAATATTTCACAAAGTATTCAAGTATTCAAAGGATGTCTCCATGGATTTTTTGATGATTTAACAGAACATCAAAAAGAATGTTGTTGGTGGGGAGTTGAACAATCATAAAAAAGGTTTTTGAATTATGGAAAAAAATGAATTCCTTTATCTTTCGTATCTCTCTCCTCCTCTTTTGGCCGGCGGAGTAGCCAGAGTAGAGAATAATTGCAAATTACTGCCTGTCTATGGTTGGGAACCGACTTTGTTGACAGCTTGTGTTGAAAACAGTTCTGAAACCGATACAAATTTTGCACAAAATGGAGTAAATGTTTTAAGACCAAACTGTTTTTTAAAAGAAAATAAAGTTAGAGCGCTTCCGAAGAAAAAAGGCAATAAAATTTCATTAAAATCTGCTTTTTTAAAAGGACTTGCAAGATGGTTTTTAATGCCTGATCGTCAAGTTCTATGGAACAGATCAGCTAAAAAATTAGCATTGTCAAAAGCCGAAGAGCATGACTGGAAATGCGTTTTCGCATGTCTTAATCCGATAAGCACAGTTGGTTTGGGGTATGATCTTGCTAAAAAATTGAACCTGCCATTCGTTATGGAATTTCAGGACATAATATGTAATCACTACGAAGGTGGGCCACCAACATTTTTGCATCGTTATTTGCGGACAAGCATAGTTCGCAAAGCTGCAAGTTATGCAAAAGCAGTGATTGTTATGAGCAATTCCATGAAAGACTGGGTTGTAAAGAATATGCCTGTAAAAGCTGAAAATGTCTATGTAATACCAATAGGCTTTGTCTCAGCCGATCAGGATTATATATTTTCGCAAGCAATTAAACAAAATGATAAATTTACGATGGTATATGCGGGAACATTTCAAAGAGACAGAAGACCGGATGTAACTTTTAGAGCGTTGAAGATGCTCTTGAATGATAATAGAATAAGTGCTGATAAAATTAAACTGGTCCTTATCAGCAATCTTGATAAAAGTATTGTGTCAGAATTTGGAGTGGAACAAGTAACAGAAGTTTTATCAATGATGCCAAGAAAGGACGTTTTCAGATGGTATGCAAAAGCTGATCTATTGCTTTTGATCTGTGATAAAATGTCTTATCAGAATTACACTGTTCCAGGCAAGATATTTGAATATCTTATGACTGAAAAGCCAATCCTCGGGCTGGCAGATAAGACAAGTGAAATATCACAAATACTCAACAAAGCGGGGACAGGTTACACAGCAGATGCGGATGATATTGAAGAAGTTGCAGGAAGAATTTATTACTATTACAAGTTATGGGAAAATAATGAACTTAAATCGGAAGCAAATAAAGATTATATCAACACGTTTAGTTGCGGAAGACTAGTAAAACAATTAGGCGATATACTTGCCGAAGTTACCAAAAAATAAGGATTATTATGATTAAAGTGATGCCAATATTTGGAACTAGACCAGAAGCTATTAAGCTTGCTCCTGTTATTAGAGAGCTTAATAAAAATAATGATTTTGAAACAGCGGTATGTGTAACTGCCCAGCACAGAGAAATGTTGGACCAGGTTTTAGATATTTTTAAAATTAAACCAGATTATGACCTAGATATTATGAAACCGGGGCAAAATCTTTCAGAAGTGACTTCAAGAGTAATATCAGGACTTCAAGAAGTATTCGAGCAATCAAAGCCAGACATAATATTAGTCCAAGGAGATACGACAACGGTATTTGCTGCTTCCTTAGCTGCGTTTTACAATAACATAAAGGTCGGGCATGTTGAAGCAGGACTTCGCACAAATGATAAGAAAAATCCTTTTCCAGAAGAAATCAATAGACGATTGACAAGTGTTTTGGCGGATATCCACTTTTGCCCGACAGAAAAAAGTAAACAATCTTTAGAAGTTGAGGGATACAAACACAATATCTATGTTACCGGAAATACGGTTATAGATGCGTTATTTTGGGCTTTAGAGATTATAGAACAAAATAAAAATGAAGAAATCTTAAAGATAAAAAGCTGGCTAGATAAAAAAATAGGAGATAATGAAATAATTTTAATCACAGCTCACAGACGCGAAAGTTTTGGAGAACCCTTTGAAAACATATGTAATGCTATGAAAGAAATTGCAATAAAATATAAAAATATACATCTTGTTTACCCAGTGCATTTAAATCCGAATGTGAGGAAACCGGTTTATGAGATTTTACAAAGTCAAGAAAATATCCATTTAATCGAACCATTAAGTTATTTGCCTTTTGTCTGGCTGATGAATAGGTCATATTTAATTTTAACAGATTCGGGGGGGGTTCAAGAAGAAGCGCCTTCTTTGGGAAAACCCGTGTTGGTTATGCGAGAAACAACAGAAAGGCCTGAAGGAGTTGAGAAAGGTACATCTGTTTTAGTTGGTAGACACAAAGATGTTATTATTAAAACGGTGAGTGATTTTATTGAAAATAAAGAATATTATAAAAATACATCGAAAATTTCAAATCCATATGGCGATGGTAAAGCAAGTGAAAAAATCGTTAACAATTTGCATAGCTATTTTAATAAAGTAGTAAATGAATAAAGATCTAATTGTAATTTCTGCAATCGATATAACTTTTAAAATTCTTTTACTGGCTCAAATCAAAGCGGCTCAAGAAGCCGGGTACAAAGTTCACGGTATATGCAGTGAAGGACCTAATTTTGACTTTTTAAAAAAAGAGGGAATACAAATGTTTCCTGTAAAAATAAAAAGATCAATCAGCCCCTTTTCCGACATCAAGGCTTTATGGCAAATATACAGATATTTAAAAAAAGAAAAAATTGAAATTGTTCATACTCATACGCCAAAATGCAGCCTTTTAGGACAGCTTGCTGCGAAAATGGCTGGAGTTCCTGTTATTATCAATACAGTGCATGGCTTTTATTTTCATGACAATATGAAACCGTTCGCAAAATGGTTTTATGTGATGATGGAAAGAATTGCTGCCAAGTGTTCTACAATGATTTTAAGCCAGAATCCTGAAGATATTGAAACGGCAATAAAACTAAAAATATGTAAACCTGATAAAATTAAATTTTTAGGTAATGGAGTAAACTTAGAAAAGTTTAATCCACATAGATTTGGTAATAATTTTAAAATTCAAAAACGACAGGAAATTGGTGTTCCTAAAGATTCAATTGTTATTGGGATCATTGGCAGATTAGTAAAAGAAAAAGGATTTCTTGAGCTATTTGAAGCATTTAAAGTAATAGTGAACGAGTATAAAAATGTATGGTTAATAATAATCGGACCGCAAGAGCCTGAAAAAGTTGACAGAATTTCCATGGATACTGTTAAGCAATACGGTATTGAAAATAGAACCGTCTATTTAGGGGAAAGAGACGATATTTCTGAAATCTTAGCATGTTGTGATATATACACACTTCCATCATGGCGAGAAGGTTTTCCCCGTTCTGCTATAGAAGCCGCTGCTATGGGGTTACCAATAGTAACTACCGATATTCGTGGTGGTAGGCAAGTGGTCGAAAATAATAAAAATGGTTTACTTGTTGAATTGAAAAATGCCAATGAACTTAAAAAGACTCTTATTAAATTGATTAAGAATCAAAACTTAAGAACCCAAATGGGAAAAGCGGGTCTTGAAAAAGCTCAAAAGGAATTTGACGAAAATAAAGTTTGTGAAATAGTTGTGAACACTTATAAGAATTGTTTAGCTGCAATAAAATGATAAGTAATTTAACAAAAAGTTATGCTCCACAAGCGGCTGTTTTACATATCCAAGGAATTTCCACAGGATTTATAAGTTCTTTAGGGAAGAGATTTGTAACGACATTGTACGAAGCTATTGCGGAGGATAAAAATAGTTTTGGATTTGTTGCTGTTGAAGATGATAAAGTATTAGGCTTTGTTGCTTTTTCGACCAATTTGTCAAAATTATACAAATATGTAATATTAAAAAAAGGTTTTAAGTTTGTTTTTGTACTTGCTAAAAAAATGCTATCTTTACAGGTAATCAATAAAATATTGCATAATATTTTTTATCCTTCAAAAATGGCGAAGATGGATTTGCCGGATGCCGAACTCCTTTCAATAGTAGTTGCAACTGAAGGACGTGGAAAAGGAATAGCGAAACAGCTTGTTGATGCAGGTTTTGAAGAATGTAGAAAACGCGGCATTGATAAAGTTAAAGTATTGGTAGCAGCTGATAATGAAATTGCAAACAAGTTATACCAGAAATGTGGATTTGAAAAATTTAAACAAATTGATAGTCACGGTATTTTAAGCAATATTTATGTCATGGATTTGATAAAAGGCGATCACAATGGGAAAAAATAAGAAGGTTGGTATTGCTGTAATAATTGTGATTATTTTCATAATCTTAATATTTAATGCCAACTCCAAAAGTAATCTTATCCGTCAGATGCAAGGTCCTATCGAAGGAACTGAAAGTGTTTTGACCAGCGGCAATAACCTTATTGTTATTTCAAAAAATAATCATACTTTTACCTGGCAATGGGATAATCTCAGAAAATGGCCGATGGTCGCAAAGCCTAATGCTGCTTTTATAACGCCTGTATTTGATAATAAAATTGTTTATAATCTTTCTAATTCAGGAAAGCTAATATTAACCGACCTCAAAGCAGAAAAAGAAATTTCAAGTTTATCGCTGCCTTATGGCTCAGAACCTAAACGGGTTAAAACTTCTTCAAACCATAATTTTGGCATAGTTTCTTTTATTGAAAATGATGTTTTAAAATTAGCTCTGTTTGATTCAGCTTTAAAAGATTTATCTATTGTCTTCCAAAAAGATACAAATGAAGAAAAATTCACATTGAATGATTTTGATATTACCGACGGCGCTGATTTGATTGCCGGCACAGGCAAAAAAGATAAGGCATGGATTTTTGTAAAAGATATTAAAAATGACAAAATAGTATTTGAAAAAACTTTTGATGAGTATAATCAATTTACAATTGTAGAGTTTTCGCCGGATGGTAAAACCATTTATGTGGCTGAAAAAGTAAGATTCATTCTTGCTTTGGACTCACAAACCGGAGCAGTTGTGCGTATTTATGAAATGCCTGAATATCAAACTCCTGCTCATCAAAAGCAAAATATCTCATGTCTCGCAATAAGCCCGGATAACAAAGTTTTAGCCGTAGATACAGAGCCAGCCTGTACAATTTGGTTTTGGGACATCGCCTCTGGTAAAAAAATTGATGAAATACATGCCAGCGACCTAACCGTTTCAGATATCGCTTTCTCACCAGATTCAAAATATCTTGCAACAGGCTGTTTGGTCAGTCCCGAAATCAAAATCTGGAAAGTTCCTCAGTTGAAATAACAAATCAAATGCCTCAAAAAACAGCAATAATCATTGGTGCAGGACCAGCAGGTCTAACTGCCGCTTTCGAGCTGCTCGATAAGACAGATATTAAGCCGATAATATTTGAACAAACCGGCGATATTGGCGGAATCTCAAAAACCGTCAACTATAAAGGCAATCGCATCGATATTGGCGGTCATCGGTTCTTCTCTAAATCAGACAAGGTGATGAATTTCTGGCTCAATTTAATGCCGATTCAAACATCACCAGCTAAAGACGATATTCTTCTTGACAGAAATTTGCCTCAAGTTGAATATAATAAAACGCTCGAAGCCGACCCCCAAAAAGATGATAAAGTTATGCTTATTCGTGAAAGGCTTTCGCGAATTTTATTCTTGAGGAAGTTTTTTGATTATCCGATATCTCTTACTCTCGATACCGTTTTTAATTTAGGTGTTTTCAGAACAATAAAAATCACTCTGAGTTATTTAAAGGCCCGAGCGTTTCGAATTAAGCATGAAAAATCGCTGGAGGATTTTCTAATTAATCGTTTCGGCAGGGAATTGTACAAAACATTTTTCAAGGATTACACCGAAAAAGTCTGGGGAATAACCTGCGACAAGATTAATCCGCAATGGGGTGCGCAAAGGATCAAAGGCCTTTCAATCACACGAGCTATAATACATGCAATAAAAGCGATTATTTATAGGGATAAATCTATAGGTCAAAAAGAAGTTGAAACAAGCCTTATAAGTCAATTCTTATACCCTAAATTCGGCCCCGGTCAGTTGTGGGAAATTCTCGCTGATATTATTAAGTCAAAAGGCGGACAGATATTTCTGAATAACAAAGTCGTTGGACTGGAACAACAAAGTAATAAAATTGCATCAGTAACAGTCTGTGATGAAAAAACAAAAGAATTGAAAAAATATCCGGCCGACTTCGTTTTTTCAACAATGCCTGTAAAAGAATTAATTGAATCTATCGGACAGAATGTTCCTCAGGATGTAAAAGAAATTGCGGCAGGTTTATGTTACCGTGATTTTGTAACAGTAGGGCTTTTAGTTAAAAAACTCAAAATTAAAAATAATACCAATATAAAAACATTGAATAATATTGTGCCTGATAATTGGATTTACATTCAGGAAAAAGATGTAAAAATCGGTAGACTTCAGATTTTCAATAACTGGAGTCCGTATATGGTCGCTGATGAAAATAATGTCTGGCTCGGTCTCGAATATTTTTGTAATGAAGGTGATGAACTCTGGAATATGTCCGATGAGCAATTTGGAAGATTTGCAATTTCTGAGCTTGAAAAAATCGGAATTATTGATTCTGCTGATGTTCTCGATAATGTGGTTATAAGAGTTCCAAAGACCTATCCCGCGTATTTTGGCAGTTATGACAGATTTGATGTTGTAAGGAATTATACAGATAAAATAAGCAATCTTTTCTTAGTCGGCAGAAACGGAATGCACCGCTATAATAATCAGGACCATTCGATGCTTACCGCAATGACCGCCGTCGAAAATATTGTCAAAGGCGTGGAAAGCAAAGATAATATCTGGCAGGTCAATGCTGAAGAAGATTACCATGAAACAAAGATGACCTCGGTTGAAAATCTTACGGATGCTTATACAGCCGAAAGAAAATAATTTTCATGACTGACAGTTTTAAAAAAATTATTCCGCAAAATGATAAACAGGCTTTCTGGTTATCGTTTTTTTTATGCCTCTTTTTTAGTTCAATCATTATTTTTGTTGTTGCACCTGTTACTGGTTTGAGTAAAAATTTCGGATCGGGAAACGATGGTTATATTCAAATTGCCAGAAATTTCGTTGCCGGGAATGGTTATGTTTTCGAGAAAGGCGGGCCGCCTGTGTTTCACCGTCCTCCAATGTACCCCTTATTCCTTGTACCAGTTGCATTGTTTCCGGAATATTTACAACGGTATATTATTATTATTCCGCAAAGCATTCTCGTAGGCTTTATAGGAATGATGATTTTTAAAATTGCAAGGCAGTTGTATAACCAGAATATTGCATCGATTGCATTGCTGCTTTTCCTGATTAATCCCTGGGTTTATTGGAACGCTAAAAATCCAATGACCGCAATTTTACAGACCTTTCTTTATTTGATATTTACATATTGCGTTGGTAAAAATTTATTTGCCGTCAATGGTTTTAAGCCATATCGTTATGGTTTATTTCTTGGATTGTCAGGCGCAGCTTTGATTTTGTCTCACGCCGCAATGCTGCCGGTGGCTATATTGTTGATTGGAGTAATATTTTTTGTGTCTGTATTTAAATGCCCCAAAAAGATATATACGGCAGTAATTTCGATTGTGCTTATTGTCATTCTTGTCGCTCCCTGGACATACAGAAACTGGATTGTATTCCAAAAGTTCATTCCCGTTGCGGGCGGCGGTGGATTAGCTTTCTTCAACGGAAATGTTCATTGGCAGGGCGTTGAAGAAGGACCGCAAAAAAAAGGAGAATCTTATATTGATGCCAGCGCAAGGGTAATCGGAATCGATGGTAACGAAGCGACATTGACTCACTGGAAGGGATTTAAGAATATCGAGCACGAGCAAATCGCAAATCAACAGATGACCGAATTTATAAAAAATAATCCAGGATTATTTGCCAAAAAAATTACATTAAATGCAATTGAATATTATTTCCCAGCATTTACAAAGAATTTCCTTGCGATAAAATCGGTTACAATTGAAAGCTGGGCTTTATCTCTGTTTCATTTGTTTTTATGGATTACTGCCTTAGCTGGTGTTTTCTTTTACAGAAAAAAAGGATTGCTTCTTATTCTGTGTATTATACTTTACGATATCTGGTATTTCCCATTTGCAACTTTCATTGGCCATTCCCTCTACACGCTTGGCACGATTCCTTTTCTTTCTATTCTTGCCGCAGCCGGAATTATCAGTTTATTCCGCCTTTTCTCGTCTATTTCCGCTCGTTCCCGCTAATTCCCGCATTTTCTTTCTTAATCGCTCCTCTTAATCCTTCCATTTTTAAATACCCCTTCCGCCAAATTATTAGTGCCGATAACGTGAAAACAACAACATATACTATAACCGCGTATCTGGTTCTTATCTGGCTCATTGCCACACCTATAAACGCATACACTCCCGCAAGCACATAGCAGATGAAAACTGTTTTCTTCAGAGAAAAGCCTCGGTCAATCATCTGGTCGTAAATATGCCCGCGATCTGATACAAAAAGCGGTCTCTTATTCAGCCATCTTCTTGCCAGTGCCACCGCGGTATCAAGTATCGGCAGCCCGAATACGACCAGCGATGCAAGCCACCATCTTGGATATGCCCGTGCGAATAACATCATTATTGCCGCAACAATAAAGCCCAGCAGCATACTCCCCGCATCTCCCATAAATATTTTTGCGGGTGCTTTGTTAAAAGGCAGAAAACCGCAAACCCCTCCCACAAGCGAAAGGCATACTATCATTCTCACCGGGTCACGTACCTCGCTCCAGCCCCACGTTGCAAGATGTACAGAAAGGAAAAGCAGAGCGATTGTTATAATTGCTGTTACTCCTGCGCATAATCCATCAAGTCCATCGAGAAGATTCAAAGAGTTGGTTGCTCCGAGAACTGTAAAAACTACAATAGGCACACCTATACCCCATTCAAGCCAATGCGGTAATGATAATCCAAAAGGTGCTAAAAATGGATTCAAAGCCGGCATTATACCTGCCGCTATCAATGGTATTGATGCGATTATCTGCCCGGCCATTTTATGCGATGGCCTCAGATTATAAACATCATCGATTAATCCTACAAAACACGCGATCGCAGCGCCTGTCAATACGGACATCAGCCAGCGGTTCAATGCCGCATCTTTAATATACAATACAGAGGATAATATTCCGATTGCAAATCCTGCCAGTATTCCGATGCCGCCAAGATAAGCTATTGGTTCTTTATGTGTCTTTACCGTATCATCAGGCTTATCAACAATGCCGTATCGTAACGCAGTTTTTTTGCTCAGCCATGTCCCTGCTGCTCCGCAGATAAACGAAATAGCCAATACGGGCCAAAATTGAAATGTCCAGCTCAACGGCCTTTCCGGCCCTACGAAAGAATCGAATATCATATTTTATTTCCCTGATAAATCTTTCTCTCTTACCCAGACTTCTGCATCATATCTAAGCATTGCGAGATTGTTTTCAAAGCCGTCGAATTCGATTGATGGTTTTTTACCGATTAGTTGTGCAAGTATCCACTTCGGAAAATCCGCTCCAGCCTTTATGCTCAATGGTGCTCCTCCGCCGAACCGTGGATTGATTTCTATGAATTTTATTTTGTTGTCTTTTGTAAGTATTAGCTGTACGGTTATTACGCCCGGACCTGCTCCAAGTTTTTCGACGAGCAATGCGGTCTGTTGCATTATCTGGGAATTTTTTATAATTTTGCTTTTGCTTACTTCTCCCGCTCTTGTCTCAATTCTAATTCGCGGAACTACACATCGAACTTTCAAGTTGAAATCCACGAAAACATCACAGGTAAACTCTTGACCTGCGATAAATTCCTGAACGATGCAGTTCGGGATTTTCTTGCTATAAAAAGAAAGTTCCTGACGATTTTTTACGATTGCGTTTCCTCTGCTTGCATATCCGTCCCATGGTTTTAAAAAGAGAGGATATTTTAATTTTGGATTGCGTAAAGCCTGTTGTGCATTCTGTGTTAAGGGAGTCTCAAAACCATTTTGAATCAGGAACTGGTATGTTTCGCGTTTATCCTGACAAATGTTTACAACATCGGGTTTGGAAACCAGCACTGTGCATCCTGCCGCTGAGAATTTATCTTTATTTTCAGCAAGAATATGCAAATCCAAATCCACCGTTGGCACGATAAGATTTACTTTGTTTTGTTTTACTATTTCCAGCAATTCTTTTATATAATGTTGGTGGTTGACAGATTTGACGATAAATTTTCCATCGCACAAATGAAGGGCCGAGCTTAATACAGACCTGTCTGTACCGAAAATCTTACAATCGAGTTTAAGCTGTTTTGCTGCTCTTCTAAAACTATTTAAAAGAGATACTCTTCTGCCTATACATGTGAAAAGTATATTAAAATTCTTGCTTTTTATTTTTTTCTGACTTACCATAACTTATAGTACCCAAAAAACTTAGTTAAGTTTAACCCATTATAGGACTATTGTCCATATATTTGATTTCAGTTGTATATATCGACCATTTTTGAGAGATTTTTAAGTGATAAAATGTATCGCATTTGATATGGATGACACCCTCTACGATGAGATAGACTATTATAAAAGTGGTTTCCAAGAGGTATCCCGCACGATTGCGTCCGATTTTGGCCTAAATGCCTTGGATGTGTTTGACACCCTTTGGACTATTTTTAATGGCGGTAACCATAATGCGGCCTTTGACGCAGCGGCAAAAAAATTCGGAATAGTTTTCGATGATAATTATACCGCCAAACTCGTTGATATCTTTCGTAATCATAAACCTGATATTGCTCTTCCTTCCGACAGCAGACAGGTTTTAACGGATTTGAAAAAGCACTATAAGCTCGGATTGGTAACTGATGGCTGGCTTCCCGCTCAGGAATATAAGGTAAAAGCATTGGGGCTTGATGAATTTCTGGATTGCATTATATACACCGAAAAACTTGGTGCAGAACACTGGAAACCTTCGCCCAAAGGTTTTGAAATTTTATTATCTGATGTTGGAGTATCTGCTTCTGAAAGCATTTATGTTGGTGATAATCTTAAAAAAGATTTCATAGCGCCAAATGAAATGGGCTTTAAAACAATTTGGATTTCACGTAAAAATAAAATCCATTTGGAACCCGCTCCTTCACCCCAGGCAGTTCCGCAATTTGAAATTCAGTCTATAACGGAATTGATTGATTTATTGAGAAAAATTAATGCTGTATAAATATTTAAAAAGTTTGTTTGATTTTATGTTCTCTTTAATTGCAATTCTAATATTGTTGCCGGTATTCGTCTGTTTAATTATTTTGATTAAAGTAACCGGCAGGGGACCGGCTATTTTTAAACAAATTCGTGCCGGAAAAAATGGAGAGCCTTTTACCTTTTATAAATTCCGCACCATGAAAACCGATGTCGAGCCGTTTGGCCCAAGCCCCAAAACCCGCCAAGACCCAAGATTGACAAAAGTTGGTATTTTCCTCAGAAAATACTCTTTTGACGAACTTCCTCAGCTTTTTAACGTATTAAAGGGCAATATGAGTCTTGTTGGACCAAGGCCTTTGTACATTTCGCAAATAGCTGAGTGGAACCAACAGCAGAAAAAAAGACTTCTTGTAAAGCCCGGTATTACAGGCCTCGCCCAAATTAATGGCCGAGGCGAACTTACCATCGAAGAGAAGCTTGCGTTTGACGTTGAATATGTAGAAAAAATTTCGTTTATGCTCGATGCTAAAATCGTTTTCTTTACGATTTTGCATGTTCTGACAGGTAAAAGCATTTACGAAAAAAGGTATTCTAAGACGCAGGAAACCAGAGGATAATTATTTTTTGTCATTTGATTGAAGGAAGTACAATGAAGCCAAAGATACTATCTAAACTGCGGTATGTTACAAAACTTGACGACATTGCGGGCCTTTCCGACTCTGACCGCATCCAGACAAAAAAAGTTGCGGAAAAATATCCTTTCATGGCCAATGATTATTATCTTTCACTTATCGATTGGAATGACCCAAAAGACCCCATTCGAAGAGTAATAATTCCCTGTCCAGACGAACTTCAGGAGTGGGGCAGATTAGACCCTTCCGATGAGCATAAATATACGATTTTGCCGGGTCTGGAACATAAATATAATACTACGGCTCTTTTGCTTGTAAGCAGCAATTGCGGCGGTATCTGCCGTTATTGTTTCAGGAAAAGGGTCTTCCTTGATTCCCAACCGGATTATTTGCAAGATGTTGATGCTGCAATGGGGTATATTTCCGCACATAAGGAAATCACAAACGTTCTGCTAACCGGCGGCGACCCATTGACTTTGCCCACAGAGCGTCTCGAAGAGATTATCAGCAAACTCAGACAAATTGAGCATGTGCATATTATAAGGCTCGGAACGCGTATGCCGGTTTATTATCCATACAGGATAACTAAAGATAAAAAATTCCTGCAGATGCTTGAAAAATATACTACCGCCCGCAATAAAATATATGTGATGACGCATTTTGTTCACTCTAACGAACTGACAGATGTTGCCGTTGATGCCTGTAATATGATTCAAAAGACCGGCGTCAGAATGACAAATCAGGTTCCGCTTTTACGCGGAATTAATGATGACCCCGAGGTGCTTGCTAAATTATTCTCGGATCTTTCTTTCTGTGGTATAGTCCCGTATTATATTTTCCAGTGCAGGCCGTCCAGCGGCAACAAGGCATATACAGTACCCATTGAGGAAGGTTATAATATTGTCGAACGTGCAAAAGCGAAAGTTTCAGGTCTTGCAAAACGCGCAAGATTTGTTATGAGTCATTCAACCGGGAAAATTGAAATTATAGGTAAAACCGATTCTAATGTTTATATGAAATATCACAGGGCGGCAAATGATGACGACAGCGGTAAATTTATGATTCTTAAAAGCAATCCGAAAGCTTGCTGGTTCGACGATTACGAAGAAATTGCCGCCGATTATCCTCTCAGTAAACCTTACAGGCTTTACGGCCCCGAATAATGAAAAAATATTTTTCAATAATTATTGCTGTATTCGCGTCTCAGCTTTTTGCTCTTGAACCGTCGCAGATTCTCATTATTGCAAATGCAGATGTTAATGAATCTGTTCAGGTTGCCGAATATTATTGTCAGAAAAGAGCGGTGCCTCTGACAAACATTCTCAAAATACCTCTTGGCAAAACATTATCAGAGCAAATGAGTAGAAAAGCTTATGATCATGTTCTTGCTTCTGCCGTAAGAAAAGAAATTCAGGAAAGCAGAAAACCCTATGAAATCAAATGTCTGCTTACCGTTTATGGCGTTCCGATAAAAGTCGGCTCTGCGGATGCTTTGAAAGATTCAGAAAAGATTATCCCGCAGTTGACCGAGGTGCTCACAGAAAAAAATAAAAATTTCGATGCCGCTCTTGACCGTTTGGCAACATTCGGCAGGGCGGAAATGGTCGTTTCGAATCAGCCCCGTGAAAAATTTGAAGATGTGATAAAAAGCCTTAATGAAAAAATCAAACAGGCTGAAAAAAGAATTCAGTATTTGGATAACGCCAATGAAAGAACAAAACAGCTTGCCCAACTATCAGAACTTTCAAAAAATATTATAGAACTCGCCAACTCAATTTCCCGCATAAAAACGGAAATCGACAAATACAAAGGCGTCGAAACTTTCGCTTCGATTGACAGCGAGCTTTCAATGGTGTTATTTGACAATTACGATTTATACCGCTGGCAGGAAAATGAGTTGAAAGATTCGATTTTATTGCTTCCTTCAAAAACTCTGATGGTCGCACGGCTCGATGGCCCATCTGAAAAAATTGCCTCCCGTCTCATTGATAAAGCAATAGCATCAGAAAAAAACGGCCTTTCCGGTAATGCCTACATTGACGCAAGAGGTATGAACATCAGCGGTCAGTTGTCAAAGTATTCGTATGAATTTTATGATAAAAACCTGAATACTTTTCATGATATGCTTAAAAATCGTACCGCGATGAATGTTATTTTCGAAAATACATCCTCACTTTTCGCTCCAAATTCCTGTCCGAACACCGCTATTTACTGCGGCTGGTACAGTGTAAAAAAATATATCGATTCTTTCGAGTTTGCTTCCGGCGCGATTGGATATCATATTGCCAGTTTCGAAGCAATGGATTTGCGAAATGCCTCAAGTTCGAATTGGTGTCCCTCAATGCTTACCCACGGAATTACCGCGACTTTAGGCCCTGTCAACGAGCCATATCTCCATTCATTTCCGCTGCCTACCGATTTTTTCGGTGAACTGCTCGATGGCAAATGTCTGGTTGAAGCCTACTTCAGAACAAATCCGTATAATTCATGGCAACTCGTTCTCATCGGCGACCCGCTCTACAAAATCAAAATTAAATAACCTTTTTCCGAAGACTGAACTGCATGATAATAAGTGTTAATAAAATAGATGTCAAAGCCAGCCGAATTTCCTGATTTCCGAGCGGCTTATCTGTAGCCGCCGCATATATTTTTACAATAACGATCGATGCGAAGGGACACAAAAAAAATAAGAAAAAATCTTTCAGTTTTCTTATATTTAGTTTGCGAATATGCAAAAGATACATTGACCATAAAATAGTAATCACTGCAAACCCGGCCAAATAAAAAATATCCTCAACAATCGACCCTTGTTTTATTAGCTTTGATTTTACAATCGCCGGCAAAAACACCGGGCTTATAGAAAGCAGTACCATAGCCGTGTTATATCCCGATGTAAACGTTACTATCAGCATCGCCGCGACTGCTCCCAGTGCATCCGATACAAGGTCTAAAGTATCCATCGACCGACCCGCAATAAAATTCTGTGCAAGCTCATCCATAATTCCATAGATTGCCAAAATCGCGGATATTATCCACGGCCTTGCTTTTCGCCAGTTGGCTTTTAAGCCGAAGCTGCTTGCCTGCCAAAATAAAAGCCCCAGAGCCAGATATGCCGCGAAATGCATAGTTTTATCGCTTACGCCCATCTGCCTTACCCACATCGGCACAGGAATATGCGTAATAACAAATAGGCAAACCCAGTACAGTAAAAGGATTGCCGTAAATACCTTCTTTTCGAGCGTTAGTTTCATAATATACCGGAAATTGTTGTTTTTATATCATATTTAGGTATCATAGACCAGTCGAATTATTTAGGAGTTGAGATGTTTGAGTCTGTTGTAAACGAACTTTCAAAAGAGCCTGTCTGGATGACGATTGGTCTTTTCGGCCAGCTCGTCTTCGGAGGCAGATTCGTCCTCCAGTGGATTGCCAGCGAAATTAAAAAGCGTTCACACATCCCTGTTGCGTTCTGGTATCTTTCTCTTGTCGGCAGTATTATTTTGCTCGCTTACAGTTTGCATCGCAGAGATCCTATTTTCATCCTCGGTTTTTCGCTCAACACAGTTATTTATGTTCGCAACCTGCACCTTATCTCTAAACACAAAAAAACCGGCGATATTACTTCAATTGAAAATGACGAAGACTGATTTTTAAGGAGAATGAATATGAAAAAAATATTGTGCGTTTTTGTTTTAATGGTTTCTTTTTCGGCTTTATGTTTCTCTCAAACTCCGCGTCCTGCCGCTGCCAAACCTTCAGTAACAATGCAGTTGCCCCAGCCTCAAACCAACAGCCGCTTTTCTCTTGAACAGGCGATAGAAAACCGTCGAAGCATACGCCAGTTTACCGAAGAACCTTTGACAATCGCTCAACTCGGCCAGATATGCTGGGCTGCGCAGGGCATCACAGAACCGAACAAGGGGATGCGAACCGCTCCCTCAGCCGGTGCTATATACCCAATCGAACTATACGTTGTCCTCCCGGATGGCTTGTATCTTTACCGGCCCGCGACTCACGATTTAAGCAAACTCATTACCGGCGATTTGCGCAAGTCTGTTTCAAATGCCTCTTTCAATCAGAGATTTGTCCAGACCGCTCCCTGCACTTTCATTATCGCAGGCTCAATTAAAAAAGTCGAAGCCAGGTACCGCAACCGTGGTGCGAAATTCACGTACATCGAAGCCGGTCATATCGCGCAGAATATTCAGCTCCAGTCCACCGTTCTCGGCCTCGGCTCCGTTCCCATCGGCGTTATAGATGAAAAAACAATCGCACAGATTTGCAAGCTGCCCCAGGGCCTTGAAGTTTTATATATTGTCCCCGTTGGAAACCCGACCGAAAAACCAGTTCTAACTCCTGCCGCCTCTTCCGCACCAGCTCCCGTAGTGGTTTATCCCTCTGCTCAGGCTGATTTACGCGCAAAGCGTGTCGCCATCATTATCCCAAGCAGGTATTTCAAAGACAGCGACTATTATGCCGTTGAGCAGGCTCTTACAAGAGAAGGGGTTCAGAAAGTTATCGCTGGTACAGTTTTAAACGAAGTAAGAGGTATCGAAGTAAGAGGTACTCGAAAAAATATTCTAAAACCAACCGTACTTGTACGTGATTTAAAGATAGACGAATATGATGCTTTCGTTTTCATTGGCGGTACTGCCATAGGCGGAAATTTTAATAACCAGGATTTAATCAATCTGGCACGTTCAGCTTTTCAGGCTGATAAAATCCTCGCTGCTATTTCTGATGCTCCTGTTATTTTTGCTTATGCCGATATCGTCAGAGGGAAAAATGTAACCGCTGCATTATCTGAACGTCACAGGCTTGTAAATGCAGGCGCCAATTGGCAGAAATCCCTGCTCGTAACAGATGGCAATTTGATTACCGCTGGAGATTCTGCTTCGGTGGTCTCAGATATAGCTTCACGTTTCGCAGTCGAGCTTATCGCCCAGCTTCGAAAACAGCGAACAGCAAATTAATCATACAAAAACGTCATATTCTCTGCCGAACTGCCGCAGAAAGCATAATGTATAAAGCCTTGTAAAACAGGCGAATGGAAGCAATATAACTGTTCCTATATAGGGAATAAACAGCAATATTCCAACTCCGCACAAGCAGCAGCATCCAACAAATAATATTCCAAAAGTTATGGCTCCAATGGATAACAGTATTAAGAATTTGAATAGAAAATAAAGAATTATTTTCCAGAAATGTGTTTTCAAAGGTGCTAAAAATATTTTCCACGCTGCAAGAGTATTGATCCTTCTTATATACATTGTAGGCACGATGAAATCTAACGTAAGTCCCTTTATAAGCCCGAAAAACAACGCAATTATGATAATGATGAAGACAATTCCTGAAATTGCTGCGATTGAAACTGCAAAATTTATGCTATCTGACCTCATCGCCAGGGCCAGAAAAATTATCGGCAGCGAAAATACTGTGATAATGCCATAGCTGACTACTATCAAAAGCAGGCGAAATCTAAAAAGGCTGTTTGCCTGCCGCCTGAAAGTTCTCCACGGTTCAACAACCTGTGCCTTGTTTTTTGCCAGGCAATCGACGAACATAAATCGTCCTCTGCTGTTAAGCCATAGCACAACTAAAACAACAGCTAATATAGTCGTTACAGCAATTGCTGCGATGATGCCCACCATCAGCAGATTTTCTTTGACATATTCCGTTACTTTTGCCCATTCCTGCGTTTCTTGCGAATTAGGGAATTTGAAATTTATTGACCCGCGAACTCCCTCACGTATCATATTCGCCAGCCACGCGCAAAACCCGATAATGAACCACTTTTCCAAATTAAACGGCTTGAATAGCAGAATCCTCGTCTTTTCAATCGCCTCGCTTACCGGATTGATTACACTTATCTTTTGCAGTGAATCCATAATTCCCTCATAAAAAATTCTTATCGCACAATTTTAACTTACGGCATTTTCATCGTCAAGCCATATCTGCCCGGACAAGTGTGATTATTCCACGACCACAGCGGTCCCAAAAACCAGAATTTCTGAAGCCATCTGCATAATCATCGATGTGGAAAAACGTACACCGACTATTGCGTTGGATCCCAATTGTCTGGCATGTTCCGACATCCTGTCCAATGCCTGTTCCCGTGATTCTGCCATAAGTTTTGTATAATCGGATATCTCTCCTCCAACTATATTGCGAAGACCGGCTATTATATCTTTTCCGATATGTCTGGCACGAATAGTATTGCCTCTCACAAGCCCTATATGTTTTATGATTTTTTTACCTACGATAGTCTCTGTTGTTGACAAAAGCATTTTATTATCTCCTTACATCTTTATAACGGTCATTTTTCCAGAAATAAATTCTTTCCCTTAGCACTGAAACAAACAAAACAGCAGCGCCCGCTATAAGTATCAGCAGCGCCGCCTTTAAAATGAGACCCACCGAAGGGTCACGAATAATCGCTTCGATGGCTTTAAACCCTCCGTATGCCAGCAGCAGAATTGACGCTATTGAAAACAATATCCATCCCGTTGCTCGTTCAGTGCGGTTGTAAACATTTTGCCAGTACTGTTCCCATATTCGCTCTTCTGGTTCGGTGAATTTTATTTCATCTGTATGCTGCTTTAGTTGCTTGAATTCTTTAAATTCATCAGAGCATTCTTTGCAGGATTGCAGATGCTCTTCAAAAGTTTTTTTCGCCTCAGCTTCGAGTTCACCGTCAATATAAGCCATCATCAGATTTTTATAATCCTGGCAAGTCATTTTAATGACCTCCTTTCATTGTACTTAAAATTTCTTTTAATTGCCTGCGCCCGTAATATAGTCTGCTCATTACCGTGCCTTTGCTGCAAAAAAGATTTTTTGCTATTTGTTCGTAAGATTGGTTTAAGAAATGTCGCAGTATAATTATTTCGCGATGTTTCTCATCAAGCTGGCCTATCGCTTTCCATATTATTTCTTTGGTTTCGTTCCTCTCGGCTATTGCTTCAGGATCAAAATTATTTTGCATTAACTTTTCGCTCGTGATTTCATCCAGGGGCTGCGCCGCCTGTGTTTTCTTTTTCCGCATATAGTCAAAGCAAAGATTGCGTAATATTTGATAGAACCATGGAAAAAATTTATCATTATTCTGAAGATGACGAATGCTGCGATAAGCTTTCAGAAAAGCTTCTTGTGAAAGCTCCAGCGCATCCTGATGATTTCCGCAGAATCCCAACGCGATGCGGTAAGAATCTTTCATATATTTCATAACGCAGGTTTCGAACATCGCTGCCGAAGACCGTGCCTGCAAAATCTGATTATCCGTGCCGTTCAAATTTGAACTCCGCAATTCAATTCTGTTTTATATTTATAGTTATAGACAGTTTAAAGAATTGATTTATTCAAAAAAAATTCCGGTTTTTAGTGGATAATAATGAAAAGCGATATAAGTGTTTGTTTTGGCTGCAGTTATACATTTTCACCATTTTTTTCGAATTGGTATTCCCGCTGCGATAAGTTCGTCTTTTATTTGTTTGATAGTGAATTTTCCTGTATGAATCATGCTCGCGATAATTGCCGCGTCTGCTTTCCCCTCTTTGAAAACATCGATTAGGTGCTGATACGTTCCGCCTCCGCCGCTTGCCACGACCGGTATGCCGACATTTTCCGAGATCATCTTTGTCAGGTTGATCTCGAATCCCGCCTGCGTTCCATCCGCGTCAACGCTGTTTACCACAATTTCGCCCGCGCCCAGTTCTTCCGCTTCTTTTGCCCACTGCAGCGCATCGATACCTGTACGTGTCCGAAAGCCCTGTGTGGTAATCTCGTATCCGCTCGGAAATTTTTCACTTTTTTCTACTTTTACAGGATCCATTCCGAGCACGATGCATTGAGCGCCGAATTGTTTTGCGCCTTCGGAAATGATTTTCGGATTCCGCACCGCCAGTGTATTTACGCTCACCTTTTCAGCACCTGCCAGAAGTACCCGCCTCATATCTTCGAGATTTTTTATTCCGCCTCCGACTGCGAACGGTATATGCACTGCCTTTGCCACTTCGCGAACCATTTCTATATCGATTGGCCGGCCTTCCGCCGAAGCCGTTATATCATAGAATACAAGTTCATCGCATCCGCCGTCGCTGTACGCTACCGCCATTTCAATCGGGTCGCCAAGGTCGATGTTGTTTTGGAACTTCACGCCTTTGGTTACTTTGCGGTTTCTTACATCAAGGCACGGTATTATTCTTTTCGTCAGCATATTTTAATTTCGTAAAAATTAGTATTACTATTCATAAATTTCTTGTTTTCTCTCGCAGAGTCTTTGGACTGCTTTATTTTTCTTAATTTTTGGTTTCAGTTACGATGCTCGTCAAACATCCTTTAGTTACGTATTGAACCACGATTAACGTTTTGTCGCAACCGTAACGAGCTTCTCTACCGCAGCCGTTTAGACGTAATCTTTAAAAATATATGTTTATTCGTGTTCATTCGTGGTTTAATTTCCGTTCCAATTACAGAAATTCTCAAGCAGTCTCAATCCGATTCGTCCTGACCTTTCCGGGTGGAACTGTACCGAAGCAAGATTATTTTTCCCTGCCGCACTGGCAAACACCGCGTCTGCGTAGTCAGTTTGTCCGAGTATATTGTTTGCATCGCTGCACGATGGATAGAAGCTGTGTACGAAATAAAATTCACTTTCGTCTTCTATCCCTTCGAAAATCGGGTGCGGCTTTTTTACCTTGACGGTATTCCATCCGATTTGCGGAATTTTGCACATCTTATCGCTGGGCCTGAATTTTTTCACTTTCCCCGGCAGTATCCCAAGGCATTCTGTCCCGCCGTCTTCTTCGCTTGATTCGAACAAAACCTGCATCCCGATACATATCCCCAAAAACGGAACACCATCAGCGATTACTTTTCGGATAGGCTCTATTAATTGTAATTCTTTAAGGTTGTCCATCGCCGCCATTGCCGCACCAACGCCCGGAAATACGATTTTCTCTGCGCGAAGTATTTCCTCAGGCTTATCGGTAATTTTTACTTCTTGACCGATACTCTCGAAGGCAAGTCCGACGCTTGTCAAATTCCCGGCTTTGTAGTCAATTATTGTTATCATTTTTTCTGTTTTTCGTGTAAAATCATATTGTAGGTGCAGCCGATGTGTCTGCCCGATTATTATATAACAAAAATTTATTAGGAGCAAGTTTTATGCTTAAGGGAATACCATCGATTATTTCCCCGGAATTATTGAAAATTTTAGCTGAAATGGGACATGGCGACGAAATTGTTATTGGAGATGGAAATTTTCCCGCTGCTTCCAACGCCGAAAGGCTCGTTCGCTGCGATGGTCATTCAGTGCCGGCTTTATTAAAAGCAATATTGACCATCTTTCCGCTCGATACTTTCGTGGAATATCCTGTTGCGCTTATGGAAGTTGTCCATGGCGACAAAACTAAACCCGTTATCTGGAATGAGTACAAGAGAATAATCAAATCCAGCGGCGAAAAATTCACCGATTTCGAATTTATCGAACGTTTCGATTTTTATGAAAGAGCGAAAGATGCTTATGCAATTATTGCTACAAGTGAAAAAGCACTTTACGCAAATATCATCCTCAAAAAAGGCGTTATTAAAAGTTAGGCTTTGAATTGCAGAATTAAAGTAGGGGCAGACCTATGTGTCTGCCCTATATATCTCTTATTTTATTTTTCTCCCGCCAGAACTTCCGCTATGTTCAAACCGTGGTCTTTGATTCGTCTGTATGAATTGAGCATGTCTGTATAAATTAGACTTTTAATAGGCGATGCTTTGCCGCTCTCAACTCTTTCAATATGTTCCGCGCGGTATTTTTTCATCAGCCCCGTGATAAATTTCCCTCTTCCCTCAGCCTCTGTAAGCATTTCAGTATTCGCATTAGTTACTGCCTCATTTATGAAATTAATATATTCAGCCGCTTTGTCGTGCAAATCGAGAATGGCCGTTCTGCCTTCATCGGTTATTTGCTGCTGTTCATCATTGAGTTTGAGATTGAATTTGAGAATATTTGTTATGTAGTCGCTTATAGATTCGTATTCGTCGGCCATTCTGATCTGCCATCTTGCCCGTTCCGCAACATCTCTTGGAATAATGCCCGTCATCATATGCCCTACAAATTCGACGATTTCCTTTTGTATTACATCAAGTTCTCTTTCCTGCTTAAAAATATATTCCTGTTTTTCTTTGCCTCCGCTGCCGACAAGTATCTCTTTCAGCGCATTCATCATATCTGATACAGTTTGCCCCATTCGGATAATTTCCTGCTTCGATTGTTCGATTCCCAATACCGGCGCTTCGAATAATCTGACATCCAGAGTGGTAAGCTTTGGCCTTGAGATCTTTGCCTTTTCAGGAATTAACCGGGTCAGCAGTTTTGCCAATGGCTGCACAAATGGCAGAAATACAAGTGTATTAAGAACGTTGAAAATTGTATGTGTAATGGCGATAGACTCCATTGTGTGCGGAAAAGTTGTTACGCCGTTATTCACAACAGCCGTAGCCGCATCTACTCCTCCATTCCACGCCACAAAAGCCTGCACTGCTTTTATATATGGAAAGAAAAACAGCGTAATCCAGAATACTCCGATTATATTAAACAATGTATGAGCCAAAGCAGCTCTTCTTGCATTTGTGGCTGTCCCTAAAGATGCGAGAAATGCGGTTATAGTTGTTCCTATATTTTGCCCAAGAACCAGTGCCGCTGCCGTTGGAAAATCTATCACACCGTTATAAGCCAGTCCCATTGTTATACCGATTGTTGCCGAAGACGACTGAACAACTGCCGTAACAATCGTTCCAACAAGTACGCATTTAACAACGCCAAAATATGTATCAGGCGAAAACTTTGTAAACCACGCAACGAATCCCGGCAGTTCTTTCAGCGGTGCGAAACCGTTTTTCATCAGTTCCAGCCCGAAAAAAACCATCCCAAGACCCATAATCGCCATTGACGTATACCGAACTCGTTCCCTTTTCGAGAACAGGTAAATCATCGCGAAAACGCCCAGCATCGGAAGTCCGTATTTGCCGATATCTATAACCAAAATCCACGCCGTAACGGTGGTTCCTATATTGGCACCGTAAATTACCCCAATCGCCTGTGTCAGCGTCATTATCCCCGCGTTTACCATTCCAACCACAATGACCGTTGTAATTGAACTGGATTGAATTATTGTCGTAACGATTGTACCTACACCGCACGCCACAAGCCGATTATTCGTTACCGCGTGAATTAATTTGCGCAGT
>MHXZ01000019.1 GCA_001825665.1 Planctomycetes bacterium GWF2_41_51
CGAAAGATGGAATAATATATTTGAATGCCAAAGAGCTAAAATAATCGTAAGTGCATTGAAATGCACATAAAAATACTAATTTTTAGAGATACCCTTTAGTTTAAGCAATCATCTCTGTGGTACTCTTTAGCTCTGTGGCTAATTTCCCGTTTTTAATTTTTTCTTCGTGATCCTTCGCGATCTCGGTGGTGAATTTTTCCGTTTTTCTTGCCTCCTTAAAAAATAGTCTCGGCTTTTTGCCGAATCCAAAATTTTGCACTTTACACTTTAAGTTTTAAGTTTCTTCTTTGCTGCTTCCTCATCGCAATTAAAATTATATCTTCATTTCCCCCAATCTCAACCGATTAAAAAAATCTTCTTTCACATACCTTCAAAAAGCGTATTTAACCCCCCTGCGCAATCAGTAATGAAGATATCCAAATTGCGTCAAAAGTGGTATTCTTTCTATCCCCTATACCCTGAATTTCCTTTGTTTTCCGTTCACTTTTTTACGCTTTTTTATTACTTTTTTTCGCTTTTTTACGACTTTTTCTTGCACATATTGCGTCGAAAAGGGGCAAATTCGCAAATTCCACGCAAGTTGGTGCGACTGAAAAAGTCTTCTTTTGTAGTGGTGCATCGCATCAAAACCGCGCAAGTTAAACGAACTGAAAAACACCATTTTTGAAGCGATGAAAGCCATTATTTGTTTAGGCTTTTACTGCCCAGCGGAATTTCGCGGATGCGCATCTCGGATTTGCAATAACTTCTTTGATTCGCGGAACGACCGCTTTTTTAGAGGCAAATTCATAAACTCCGTTTTCAGCGCCATCGCGGAACGACTGTTTTACAAGCCTGTCTTCGCCGCTATGGAAGCTGATTATTCCGATTCTGCCCCCCGGCCGGAGGCAATACGGGGCGATTCTTAAAAGTTCTTTCAGTGAGCCAAGTTCATCATTAACAAGTATTCGCAGCGACTGAAACGTCCGTGCCGCAGGGTGCAGCGAACCGAATTTTGATGTGCGCTGCTGTTTTTTCCAGCTATTTACGGTCAGGCCTTTAACAGCGAATACAAGGCGTATGAGCTGCGATACTGTTGTTATGGGCTGAACGCTTCGTTGCGCGACAATCATGCGCGCAATTTTTTCATTATCCGGCTCATCGGAATATTCCAATAATGCCTTGGCAATTTCTTCTTCCGGCAGACTATTGATCAAATCTGCGCCAGTTTGTTTGAGCCGTTTATCCATCCGCATATCCAGCGGCCCCTCATTTTTATAGCTTATCCCCCTCTCCGCATCATCAATTTGCATACTCGAAACCCCAAGATCTGCGAAAATGACGTCGAAACCATCGATTTGCTCTCTTTTAAGCGCGTTAGCAATGCCGGCAAAATTGCTGTGGTAGAAACTAATCGGCGTTTCAGAGCCGCTAAGCCTTTTCTGAGTGCGTTCCAACTCGGCACCATCAACATCGAAAGCTATCAGTTTTCCTGTTGGGCCGAGGCGTTTGATGAATTGGCGTGAATGGCCGCCGTAGCCGAGCGTGCAGTCAGCAACGATTTGGCCGGGCTGAGGATTGAGAATTTCGAGTACTTCCTCAAGCAATACAGGAATATGAGAGCCTGCGGGAGTTTTGCCTTTTGCACGGAGTTTATCACGTAATTCGGGATGAGCTGCGAGATTATGTTCCTTATATTTCTGCTGGAAAGTTTTGGGATGCGTACCACTATATCTTTGCCTTCGGCGATGGATAGACGGCTGCTCATTATTATCTGGTTGATTAGTGTTCATTGGGATGATTTATATAAAAAATCGCCTTAACTGTCAAAGGTTAAGCCAGTTTCCTGCAAAGATAACAATATCATCGATATTGCATTTACCGCTAAAATCGAGATCCGCCTGTTCACAGAACGAATTTGATGAATCACAATCTTCCATCCATTGTAAAGCAAACAAAGCAAAATCACGGAAATTAATATCATCATCTGGATTGAAATTGCTGCAATTCGGACTATCGCAGGGCAGTACATAAGCTGAATATATGCCTGCAAGAGTCGGATATGGAAAATCATCAAGATAAAAATTATAACACGGTACGGTGGCGGTATGTAATAAAGCTATTGAGTCAATAACATTCATTCCTTCTATAACTTCACCAAAAACACAGTATCCATAACCATCTGCCGCATTGATTTTATCAAACATAACATTATCTGCGGTATTAATATAAAATTGTGAGCTTGCTGAATGAGGTTCATTTGTGCGCGCCATTGCAATAGTTCCGCGAAGATTGCTTAAACAATTATAACTTTCATTGATGATTTCAGGCTGATCAGGATCCCAATAATAAATTGCGTTATTATAGTAGTAGAAAGCACCGCCCTGAACTATAAAAAAATTATTTTGGACCACACGATGAAATAGCAGATAGTCATAGAACCCGCTATTTACATAGCCAAGAAAATTATCAACAGTTACTGGTGCTTCATTATAAAAAAGTTCTATGACAATATTTCCGAAATTGGTTTCCAACACAACTGACGGATTCACCCCAAATAAATTCCCTGTAACTAACAATAAAATTATTAAACCCCAAAATCTTACTTTTTCCAACCCTGACTCCTGATAAAAAGATGATTATATCAAAAATCAGGGCAAAAGACAAGAGTTACCTATCTTGCCAATCATAACCTATTGCTATTCAAAGACTTACAATATTTCAACAAATCTTAGCAGCTCTAAGTGCCTTTTCTGCTTTCCCAAGGGGATGTTCATCGCTTTTTGAATTAACCTCATCGAAGTCGCCTTTCAAAGCCTTCAAAGCATAACGTTCCTGGTTAATTTCTCTTGTGGTTCGAACTCCAAGTCTGCGGAAAACCGGGACAGGAGGACACCAACCCATTAACGCATGCTGCAGGAAAAAACCGGAGACAAGAGCCGGAAGCATAAACCATTTTCTGCTCACCGTTGCGCCGAAAAAAAGTCCTATTAATATTAGACTCGAGGCCTGTGTTTCAAGAACTCTTTCGATGTCCCATTCACACTCAAGTTCATCGAGCCTTTGCTGTATGCTTTCAATTCTTGCGGAATAATATTGAATCCTGGCTTCAATATCTCTCCAAAACTTTTCATTAAAAGCTTCATCTGTATGCTCTATGACACGGCTTTCTGTTGACGGAATAAATTCAGACATTGATCACTCCAAAAAGTTTCAACATTTTTAATAGAAAATTCTACACAGGAGGAGGAGCACCTCTTCCCAATAACCCCATAATCAAGAGAATGATAAATACAACAACAAAGATGAAAAATAGTATTTTAGCAATTCCTGCAGAAGCGGAAGCAATCCCGCCAAAACCAAAAATAGCCGCTATAATGGAGATGATAAGAAAAATAACTGCCCAACCCAAGAGTCCCATTTTGCCTCCAAATCTAAACCTTGTTTATAATATGACAGGACCGCTTTAGAGCGATCCTGTCATTTGTGCCAAAGCACTATAAATAAAGGACTACGTAATAAAAAAGTTTGATATATTCATCAAATATTTATCACTTATTCGCTGCTCTTATTCTTATTTTTCATATTAGGGTCATTCATGTCTTTGCTGTTGCTGTCTTTAGTTTCAGGTTCATAACCGTAAATACCGCCATAGGGCTGAGCTCCGAATACCTGATATACACGGCTTGAGAACTGTCTATCAGAAAGCTTGTTTATATCGCCGCCTTCCAATGCAACAGAGTCGAGTTTGTCTTTGGAAGCATCGAGACTTGCTGTTTGATTTTGCGTATCTACATTTATTGATGTCCACGGAACAGCAGCAACAGTTTCTCCAACACCCAAAACACCGCCATAACTGATAAGGCCAAAAGCAAAATTGCCTTTTTGTGCGTCCAGGGCGAGGTCTTTTATCTCACCAATCGTTTCATCCTGCATATTCTTAACATCCAGGCCGATCGTATCAGAAGCTTTGAATAAATTTGCGGTCATTGACATACCGCGGCGTTGAGACATATTGGCATCTCCCATAGCCTGGGTTCCGCCCATTGTTCCCATACCGCTTCGGCCTGCACCCATTCCGGTAGAATATTGAGAATAAAAGCTGTCAACTCTCTGCTGAAGCGAAGAATCGCTCAATTGTTCAATATCTACTGAATCTATAGTAGGCGCATTTTTAAGCTGGTCTTTAGTAATATTAATTGAAAGCGTGCTTTCTTTTTGTGCGCCCCATCTTGAACTCATACCGCCTCTGCCTGATTGATTGGCATCACCTCTCATCATGCCAGTTCCAGTAGCGCCGGTTTCAGAAGTTTTCTGGCTTACCTGTATCGCAGACCATGGAACCGGATGGAGTTCATCTGCCGACAGCACAACATATTTAACACTGCCTTGGGAGCTATCTCCGATAAATTCCTTGGCGGTTCCGAGCGTTTCTCCGTCACTGCCTTTGATATCCGAGCCTAAACACTCATTAGTGCTTAATATCTGGCTTGTGCCGGAAATCTGACTCATTTGCCCCTGAGAACGCTGACTGCCTGACATTGTACCCTGAGTACCAGTCGTTCCGCCTTGAGAACCGGATGTACCACTTTGTGAGCCTGACGAACCACTCTGTGAACCTGACCCGCCAGATTCATACTGAGCCCAGGCTGAATTCAGCATCAACACCATCAACAAAACTACAAAACTTACTCTACATACAACTTTCATAAAATGTACTCCTTTAAAAAACAATTTTCGAATTTACGTTAATCGTATCTTAAAAATAATTAAATTTGCAACAATCGGAATAAATCCTGAAAACAACATCATAAAAATGCCGTTAGTGCAATCTTCGAAATCAGTATCCGAGCAAACTAATCATATTGCCAAAGAGGAATCAGTTTTTTTCCATATACTAAATGATTGTATTTCCAGTTATATAGATTTCAGATTTAAGCGGGCTAACTGAAAGGAATATTTAATGGGTAAAGGCAGTAAACCGCCTCAGAAACAGGAACATCAGCCGGGTAAAGAAAGTCAAATGAGTCCGAAACCTGAATCTAAAGTGAGACAATATAAAGCTGCGGATAAATTGAAAGATAAAATTGCTATAATAACCGGAGGCGATAGCGGAATAGGAAAAGCAGCGGCAATAGCTTTCGCTAAAGAAGGTGCAGATTGCATCATTGTTTACTTAAATGAGCATAAAGATGCAGAGGAGACAAAAAAATTAATCGAGGAAACAGGGCGAAAAGCAATCACTATCGCGGGAGATGTCGGAGAAAGTTCGTTTTGCAAAAAAGTTGTCAAACAGACTGTTGACCAATTCGGCAGAATTGACATACTTGTTAATAATGCCGCTGAACAGCATTTACGCGAAAAGCTTTCTGATATAACTGATGAATCTCTTTTGCGAGTTTTCAAAACAAATATTTTTGCACATTTTTATATGATTCGAGAAGCAATCGAGTATATGCACCCGGGAAGCGTTATAATAAATACAACTTCAATAACCGCTTACCAGGGTCATCCTGCTTTGATAGATTATGCCGCGACAAAAGGCGCTATCGTATCGTTGACAAGGTCCCTTGCGGCAACGCTTGGACCGGATATAAGAGTGAACGCCGTTGCACCGGGGCCAATTTGGACGCCATTGATTCCAGCATCATTTACTGAAGATAAAGTTGAGTCTTTCGGTTCCAATACAATAATGGGAAGGCCGGGCGAACCTGACGAACTTGCACCATGTTATGTATTTTTAGCATCTGAAGATTCATCTTATATGACCGGACAAGTACTACATCCGAATGGCGGAAGAATAATTAATACTTAATTGGGGAATAAAAAATGCCTTACAAAAAAAAGAAAGATTTACCGGCAAAAGTGAAGAAAGCATTGCCAAAGCACGCACAGGATATTTACAAAGAAACTTACAACAGCTCAGTGGAACGATATAAAAAGCCAAGCAAGCGCAGGTCAAAGTCGCAACCAAAAGAACAGGCAGCTCACAGAACAGCGTGGGGAGCAGTTAAAAAGAAATACGCAAAGAAAAAAAGCGGAAAATGGAAAGCTAAATAAACTATATCAATGAACTTAAAAATTTTTTAAATCAAAGGAACATTATTATGCAGATATTTGAAACACTAAAAAAAGACCATAAGAAAGTGCTTGATTTGCTGGAGAAACTGGAGCATTCAAGTCAGCGAGCAAGTAAAACAAGGCATGAAAATTATTTGATATTAAAAAAAGAACTTTTAGAACATATGCATGGTGAGGAAAATACTTTCTATAAATTCCTTTTGGAAAATGAAGATTTGAAAGAATTGCTGTATGAAGCATACGAAGAACACAGGACTGTGAGACTTGCCCTTCCTGATTTGGAGGCCAAAGAAGTAACAGATGAGCAATGGAAACCCATACTTTCGGTCATTGGCGAAATGGTTAAACATCATATCAATGAGGAAGAGAAAGAATTATTCAAAGAAGCTAAGAGCTTTATAAATCACGAAGACGACGAAAGATTAGTTTCAGAATTCGAGGAATCAAAAAAAGAAGCAGGAATAACCGTTTAAGTTTTGAAATTGAAGTTTACCTGGTGAGATAATTGATTTTTCTCACCAGGTTCGCAAATATAAAATTCGCGGCATATTTTATGCTTAATAACCAAGCCGCTTGCGCGGAGCATTGCATGGACACATGCGATATTAGGTATCCACCAATTAGTAGGGTCCCCAGCAAGTCGATTTTCGATAAAAGCCATTCGGGGCCAATTCGGCTGATTCAGAATACCTCTTTTTTCATAATCAAGGTCAAATGGTGTTCTTTCAAAACTATCATCACCCGGCAAAGTCAAAGTTTGAAAGATAAGAAATTTATTTGTTCGTGATACTACGATATCAAGGCCTAACAACGGGTAACGCAAATGATAGAAAACACCAAGAAAAAATATGATGTCGTATTTTTCATCAGAATTAATCAAATCATATAACTGCATATTTTTGAATGTTATGTTTTTTTCAAGATGCAATTTTTCTGCTCCCCATTTAGCCTGGCGGAGATAATGATCATTCGAATCAATCGCTGTTACTTTGGCGCCTAACTTGGCTAATTCAAAGCTGTAAAAGCCGGCATTGCAGCCAATATCGAGAACTGTCATTTCATTAATATTTTCCGGGAGATATGGAGCTATTTGGAGCCAATTAAAACTCGGGAAATCACCGAGCTTGTGATTTGGAGCTGTTTGTATTCCGCCGGGAAGATGCAGGTTGTGAAACCAGGGACTTAAATCTGCTATTTCTTTTTCAATTTCAGAACGCGGGTTAGTGAATTTACATTCAAATGATTCAGCCATTTTTTTGCGTGCATTAATAAATATGAAACAGATGTAATTTTAAATGAATGCTTCACGATAGAAATGGGATAAATTCTTAATTATATTAATATTAATGCTTAACTTACCAAATTTTCCTCCATAAATTTGACAACAGAATTCATTACCTGATCACAATTATGGAATGAATGCAGCCTTAGTTCATTAAAACATTCATCATTTAAAGTGCATTCTGAATGACCGAAGTGGTCGATGGAGTTCGAAACTACTTGGCTTAATCCAAATACAGTAAAATCCATTACATGATTTAAGATATAACGCTGATTGAGTATTTTATTTAAAGCGTTTTAATATCATATACACTTTTTAAGGAAAGATTTATGCAGACCAAAACCAAAAGAATTCTCATAACAGGCGGTGCGGGCTTCCTGGGATCTCATCTTTGCCATCGGCTTATTCAAAATAATAATGAAATAATATGTGTTGATAATTTTTATACCGGCAGACGGGCGAATATATCCGACTTGACAGATAACCCTAATTTCGAAATGCTAAGGCATGATATATGTTTTCCATTATATGTCGAAGTTGATGAAATTTACAACCTTGCGTGCCCCGCTTCTCCTATTCATTATCAATCAGACCCCGTTCAAACGACAAAAACGAATGTACTTGGTTCAATAAATATGTTGGGATTGGCCAAAAGAGTAAAAGCAAAAGTATTTCAGTCGTCAACATCTGAAATATACGGCGATCCCAGTGTTCATCCGCAAATCGAGGATTATTGGGGGAATGTTAACCCTATTGGAATACGTTCATGTTATGATGAAGGGAAAAGATGCGCAGAAACTTTGTTTTTCGATTATCGCAGACAGCATGGCCTTCAAATTCGTGTAGCGAGATTGTTTAATACTTATGGTCCTCGTATGTGCTTAAATGACGGAAGAGTGGTCAGCTCTTTTATAACACATGCATTATTAGATAAAGATATAAATGTGTACGGCAACGGCTCTCAGACAAGAAGTTTTTGTTATGTCGATGATACAATCGAAGCAATTACACGATTTATGAGTTATGACGAAGATGTTCCTGGGCCTTTAAACATCGGCAATCCAGTTGAAATTACGATTTTGGAATTGGCGAGAATTATTATTGACCTTACTAATTCGCGATCCAAAATAATATTTAAAGCCCTGCCGCAAGATGACCCCGTCAGGAGAAAACCTGACATTACCGAAGCGAAAAGAGTTTTGGGGTGGGCTCCATCTACTCCGCTTGAGGAAGGTCTGACTGCTACAATAGAATACTTCGAATCTCTTCTAAAGCAAAAAGCAATA
>MHXZ01000020.1 GCA_001825665.1 Planctomycetes bacterium GWF2_41_51
TCCATATACAAATTAGCGCTATTAATAACGACTCCTGGAGCCTTCAGTATGTCAGGAATTTTAAAATAAACCTGTACCACTGCACCCCATCCTTCAGCGTTCCAGCCTACTCGAGCGGTCTGGCTTGTCGAACTTATAGAGCCATCCCACATCGCAAATCCATCACTTCCAGTAACACCTTCCTGGATTGCAAGAGTCATTGTCTCTGCTCCGGCTGTCATAACAAAGATATACAATAAAAGTCCAGCCATCATAAATTTACTTTTCACAAATTTCATAGCTACCTCCTGATTCCTAAAAAAAATAAATTTCAATTTAAATTAATTCCATACTGATTCTTCACAATAATTCAGCCAACCCATGTTACAGATAAAATCCGCTTCAACTGATGCACGGTAACTTAACAAATCAGTATAAGCCGTCTGCCAAGCTGTTTGCGCCGCCTCATAACCAGCACCATAAGGCGTATTTTGTAATGTTTCCCAAGCCTTTTGCGCAATCAAAGTTTTTTCTGCGTTTGTAAAACCTTTCTCAAGAAAATCTACCAAACGTTCAGCCATTGGATTTCCTACTGCCGCTGTTTGAGCATTTGTTATTAATGCCCTTCCACTTGCCATCACTTGAGGAGTAAAAATTGCATTAGCTCCAATAAACCATGAACCATAAGCAGGTGAAACAGTTGTGTTGTCAGAAACAGTTTGCCAATAATCGAAATATGCCCGCACAGCTAATTCTGCAGATCCGAAAGATTCGTAAAATTCATCTAATATTGTTTCAATTTCAGAATTGTCATTGTGCCATTTTTGAGCTAACCTGGCAAAATCAACCATATCGATTTTGCTATCGCCATTCAAATCTCCACATTTATTTTTAATTTCGCAGCCTGATGCATCATTTAGCCACCAATTCGATAGAACTGCCAAATCGCTTAAATCTATACTGTTGTCGCCATTTACATCTGCTCCCCAATTCTCCCATTGAGCGTCAATATGTGTTTGCACACGAGCAAGCATATACAGATTCAAAGCCTGTGTGCTCCATTGACCTGTGAGGGAATCAAAGTGTGTGGCAAACATACCTCTTCTTAAGGCATAAAGAAAATCTGCCCCAAGCTTTCGTGCAAAATTAATAGGATAATTATGGCCATCTAAAAAATAATTTGGCCTTAAGTACAATTTAGCGCCGGTATCAGCCCAACCATTCCATGCATCACGAAATTCTTTGCGTTTGGAATCCGTCCATGGGAACATAAGACCTGGTACAATTCCTATCACAACTCGATCATTCAACTGAATACCGCCAAGAGGCCCCTTTGCATAATTGGTATAAGCCCAGGCATGAAGAGTAACATCGGGGTATCCTCTACCCGCAGCTTCCTGTTGTACGGCCAAAAGATATTTAGCCAATCTTGTTGACATAGAACCTAAATGCATGTACCAATCTGATTCACCGGCATTGAATGCATTTGTTGCATATGTTAAACGCTCTGCCCACGGTATTGTCAGGTCTGGGTCTTGCGCATCCCATACCATACAATCTGGACATGTACATTTGGTTGCTGTATCGTTTTGTGCACAAGCTATAAACCCAGATGCCCCGGCAGCTATCCAGTTATCCACTATCTGATGATGGAAATTAGGATTTGATAAATTCATGGATACTAAATCAGTGCGACCATTATGATAGTAAGGATCCGAACGTCTGGTGCCATCGGGCAGCAAATTAAAATATTCGGGGTGCGTCGAATGATATGTATCCCACCAGGTTCCAAACGCTTCGCCATACTCTAGGTTAATACTTCGACAGAATCCCTGACGACGAAGCCATAAAGATTGAGCATCCATATAGTTTGCCCGCACCTCGTTACTCGACCAACCGCCGGCACTAAATCCCCAATTCCAGGGATTGTAGTCTCCAAGACGTGTATGTTTGAGAATAGGCTTATCTATAATGGCAATACTGTCAGCAACAATATTTGAAGTCGGCGGAATAATTTCCCCCTTAGACCCAGGCCAGAGCCACTTAACTCCCATATATTGTTCAAGGAATCTATATACTGCAAGCATTGTACCTATTCGAGTATCATTTACATGCAGCATCCCTAGCGGGTTTCCGACACTATCATGCCCGGCAAGAAAGAGATTGTTCCCTACATTTCTTATAACGTAGGCATTGTCTTCAAGGTAACTGCCATTTATTCCTGCCGCAGCAGTTGCGTTGCATGCCCCAATATAAATTAAACCATCAAAATTAGAAGGTTTAGTATTTTCCTGATATATCCCTAATAAAATGCCAGTTGCCTGTTCGATGTGATACTGCAATTCATTAGCAGCAACAGTTTCAGTTTGCTTTGGTATTCCAGAAGGTATTACTATCGCAGTAGACGCCGTTCCTGATTGTACTATTGTTAACGGTTGTGTCGGCACTGTGTCATCGATCATATCCGCCAATATCTCTGTATCAGAAAGAGCATGATTGAACAAACGAACATTATCCAGAGAACCACAATAATGGGGTACACTTCCAGACCAACCGACACGAAGAGGATAATTCGATGTTGAAATTGGGATACTGCTGCTATTAAGCCGCACACGTCTCTTACGAACGCCGTCAACATATCCTGCAAGATATTGCCCATCATATGTAACCGCTATATGCAACCATACTCCATTTGGAATCAAACCAGTCATGATCACATAATCAGTTATATTAGGAACACCGTCTAATGTAACCATAAGATTAGCATTGCTTTTCCAGATTCGAAATGCCCCCAATTTCCAAACAATCGTATCTCTCAAAGAACTCTGATCAGCTTTAATCCACGCTATCATCGTAAATCCACTTGTGATACTGTCAAGGCTAACTGAATCTGGGGCCTCAAAATATGTATTTCCGTCAAAATCAAGGGAATATTGTGAATTACCGCCATGACCTGTTTGCCATTTCGGCTGTCCCATGAACAAAGCATTATTGGCATTGCCTGCAGTATCTCCAACTGTCGTAGCTGAACCTTCTTCTAATAAATATTCTACTATACGGTCGGCAAAAAGATTTTTTGCGCAAACAATAACAAGTAATAAAATAAATATTTGAAGAAATCGTTGCATTGATTTTACATCCTATTTCCGGGGATTGGATCTAAACTATATGAATCTACAATTGAATCACGCACAGAACTTACATGACCATCCCACAACAACACATCTAAGGCACGGCCATTCTGATGGCGGTATTCGACTTGTCGGCCACTGGGATTCGTATCATGGTCATATGGGGCATTCCGAGTCCCATCTGGTAAGAAAAGATCGGTAGTGGAACGTATATTTTCAGGAGCAAAAAAATCCATGTAGAAGCTATCGGCATGAGCTACTAAGTTTGAAGGATTCCTGAAGTTGGTAAGTTTTGCAGCAGGTTTATTTACATTAGCGCCAGGTTGATAATAACCTTGATCGGTAGTATTTCGACCGTATCCAATGTTTTGCAACCAGAACGGATATTTTGGGGGCACATTAAAACGAACATCACTCCAACTATATCCTGTGCAGCCACCAGGATCGGGCTTAGCATCAAAATGCGATAATGAAGGACATACGAGCCAAGCTGGTCTTTTAATCGGAGGAGAATTACGGTAATCATTTTGTGTCGGAACCGATTTTAACCCATTATAGACTGTCCACAACTGAGCTGCCCAATAAAGGCCTGAATTCATGGGTTTATCATAACGTGTAAGAACTAATTTGCCATCATTAGCAGTTGAATATAACATTTCAGCAGCACCAATCGTTCGAGCATTAGTTTTGCAAATCGTAAACCGTGCCTGTTCGCGGGCCTTATTTAAAGCCGGCAGCAACACTGCCAATAACATCGCAATAATTGAAATAACCACTAAAAGCTCAACCAGTGTAAACGCTGAAAGTTTTCGGTTTGTGTTAAGAGTTACGGCCATCATCTTACCTCCGTAATGGGAATTTTCTGAAAAGATTTTCTATTAGCATTATGTCGTTGAATCAAAACAGGACAGGGAAGAACAATTTCCCTAATAATATTGTTTTTACCTTCAATTGTTTCTAACAAAAGCTCCATCGCCCTTTCACCCAACCTGGTAAAATCGGGATTTGTAGTCGGCCAATGATAATGGTACCCTTCACCCATTTCCAACCAAGGAACAAAGTCCGGAAGAATGTTATCAAAACCAGCCAATTCAACTCCTGTCGGAACTTTATAACCATTAGAAATAAGCCAATAATAAACACTCGCGGCCTGTCCATCACTGGATGCTATAATTGCATCAGGCCGTTTAGATGAATTCATAATTGTTTCAAGCTTATCATACGAATACTTCAAACTATTGCCTGACCAACTTTCAACAGAGAAAATTATTCCACTATCATTTGCCAATTCTTGTTGAATTGCTTTTCTAATGCCAGACAAACGATCCTGAATTGCTCTGTTAGATTCATCCAAAGAATTGTAGTAAAATAAAAGTTTTCTTCGTCCCTTTGCAATTAGATGCTTAGTAATTTCATAGCCAGCATTGCAGTTATCGAATACAACACTTGACCTTTGCATGCTTGTTTGTGCAAGGTCTACGGTAACGATTGGGGTATCTTTAAACTCACTAGCTAAATATTCATACTCAGAACATCTGGGGTCGGCAGGATAAAGCACTAATCCATCTATGCCGCCTTCTATAAATGCTGCGACTATTTGCTTTTCTCTGTCGAAATCCCCATTACTATTGGCAACTTCGAGCCTATATCCGCTTTTACAAGTGACCCTTTCAATTCCTTCAAGGATTTTGTAACCAAATGCATTTTTTACCGCAAAACTATTGGTAATATAGCCAATCCTTTTTACTATTGGATAATCTTTAGACTTGGCAGGTTTAGGTGAAATATAAATGCCGCTCCCTTGTCTTTTAACAACCACACCTTCCTGCGCTAAAATCTTTACGGCCTCAAGTATTGTGACATAGCTAACATTGTACTCTTTAGCCAATTCTCTTACAGTTGGTAACTTATCACTGACTTTACATTTACCAGAAACAATATAGTCAGCCACAATCTTATCTTTAACCATTATACTTGAAATCATTTTAAGTCCTTTTGGAATTCTTTAACCAGTGTATATCAATTTATTTCAATTATCCATAAAAGTCAAGTCATTTCTTATTTTTTCTATTTTTTTTCAAAAGCTCTACAAATTTAACTGCTAAAAACCCCGTTTTTTTAACAAAAACAATAATATTTACCCCTCAATCACTTTTAAACACTTTTGAATTGATTTTTATTGTTAAATGTTTTACACTGCAAATGCAATTAGAATTGAATTAGAAACTAAGGGATTAACATTTATGATTAAATTGATATACAAAACCCCGTTTGATCCATTAGCGTGGCCAGGGAACTGGGTATGGACACAAGATTCTGGAAGCAGTTTTGAAGTAGTCCAGTTCTGCACTTATTTTCCAAGCAAGGCCTCACTACCAGTCCGTCTGCATCTTTCAGCGGATAACAGATACAAGCTTTATCTTAACGGAAAATTTATAGGTCTCGGACCTCAAAGAGGATCACTCGATAGATATTTTTTTGATACATACGATTTTTCATCTCTGAAATCGGAATCTGGTCCATATGTTATTTCTGCTGTAGTGTGGTATGACAGAGACACTGCTCCAACAGGACAAGTGAGTTCCCGACCAGGTTTTCTCGGTGTGCTTGAGTATTTAGATGGTAAAATTCGTTGCACGCCAGAATTATGGAAATACAGAAGATGGTTGGGTAACCAAACGCTTCCGTTGCCAGAGCATGCTCTTTGTATAGGGGCAGGATATGATATGGTCGGTTATACTTTAGATGATCACTGCCCATCAAAAGAAGTCTTTGAAAAAGAGTATAAACCAGTGAAAGTTTTGGGTCTTGCCAGAGATCATCTAAAAGAAAAACATCCTCAATTACTTCTGCAATGGAATTTATTTCCCAGGACTTTACCTGCTTTAAAGGCTGAAACATTTGGTTTAGGAAATTGCAGACGTGTAATAATAGATGGTATTGCGTCAGAAAAGGGGGATTTGCAAAATAAAATTTCATTCCTTGCAAAAAATTCGTCGAATAATTCAGAATCGATAGTTGTGCCAGCAAATAGCAAATATAAAATTATTTTGGATAAGGAGGTTTTAGTTGTTGGGTATCCAAAGTTAAAGGTAAGTGGCGGAGATGGTGCTTGTATAGACGTAACCTATCAGGAAGGCTTGCAGTTGAATGATGATGTTAAAAGTAAGGGCAATCGAAATGAAGTAGGTAACAGAATCATGGTTGGGATAACAGATCGGTTACGACTACAAGGTAAAGACGACATTATATTTGAGCCATTATGGTGCAGATGCTGGAGATACATAGAGCTTGATATTCAAACTAAACAGCAGCCGCTTGAATTAAAGGAATTATCATATAGATCAACTGGTTATCCAAACGAAATAAAATCAACATTTGAAGCGGATAGTTGGTTTAGTCGTTTAATAGAGCCGGGTATAAGAACATTTGAACTATGCACAAATGAAACATATTTCGATTGCCCTTATTATGAACAAGTACAATATATAGGTGATTCTCGAATCGAAGCCTTATTGTCTTACGTTATATCGAATGATGACAGATTAGCAAGAGAAGCTATTGATGCATTTGATCGCTCACGTTTGCCAAATGGATTGACTCAGGGCGGCTATCCAATTCGAGGCGTAAGTGAATTACCACTTTTTAGCCTTATTTATATCGCGATGCTCAATGATTTTCTTATGTGGCGCGGCGATGTTGATTTTATTCGCAGGTATATGCTTGGTGTTGAAACGATCTTATATTATTTCAACTCTTTAATTAAAGCAGATGGACTTGTTGGCAGAAAAACATTGCGTAAGGAAAAAAGCTGCCTTTACGCTCCCGAATGGTATATAGTTGATGCAACTAACCATCCTGCTTGGCCAAATGGGGAACCGCCAGGGTCATCTGAAGGCAACAGTTTCATAGTTAGCTTTTTCTATTTATACGCACTTCAACAATCGATTAATATTTATCGGGTTATGGGCAATATAGAACGTGCAGATCAGCTTGAAATGCAGGCCAAGAATATCAGGGATATATTACGCAAAAAGGCATTTGATCCCGATCGCCAGATATTTATCGATGAACCAAGTGGTTTACATTTAAGTCAACATACAAATATCTTAGCAATCCTCACTGATACATATCTAGGTGTTGTTGATGGACAGATTTTAATGGATAATATTTTAAACAACCCAATTGTTGTAAAAGCCACTGTTTATTTTAAATTTTATCTTTATGAAGCTATGTACCATATTGGACGAACCGATTTGATTTGGCCGGATTTGAAATTATGGCATGATATGCTTGATAACGGCCTGACGACATTTTTGGAAAAACCTGAACCATCGCGGAGTGATTGTCATGGTTGGTCATCACATCCTCTATATCATTTCATAGCATCAATATTAGGTGTAAGACCAAAGGTTCCCGGTTGTTCTAGTCTTACAATAAAGCCTTTGTTAAATATCAAAACTAATCCACCCTTGCCGCAGATATTAGCCGCTAAGTTCCCTACTCCGAATGGAGATTGTTATCTCCGTCTTACGGCATGCAAGGATGGATGGGATATTTATAAAGAAATTCCACCTGAAATTGCAACATTCGATTCGGAATTATTTGATTAAATGAACCCACTTGATATATAAATTGTTATGGAGATTTAAATTGATAAAAGATATTTACAAAAGGTCTGTGCCTGAAGAACTAACGAGACGATATATTTTACCAACACGTATTGTCTGGCAAAGCCAGGATTTAGTGCAAAATAAAAGTGGCGATGAATTGTTGATTAGCAAATCACATCAATCCGCTTTGCAAAATTTATCATGCTGTATTTTAAAATATGAAGACATGCCATCCGGTATTCTTTTGGATTTTGGGTGCGAATTGAATGGTGGAATCAGAATCACTGTTAATGAAACATCAGAAAGTAAGCCTGTTCGATTACGTATTCGTTTTGGTGAATCTGTAAGTGAAGCAATGGGGCAACCCAATAATAATCATGCAATGCATGATAGTATTGTTGAGGCACCATGGCTTGGAACATTTGAGTTCGGCAACACAGGCTTTAGATTTGTCAGAGTTGATATTGTTGACAAAAATACATTTATTGAGATCAAGCAACTATGTGCAGTATTAGTATTTCGAGATTTGGAATATAAAGGCAAATTCGAATGTAATGATGAACGACTTAATAAAATCTGGCAAACGGGCGCTTATACTGTCCATCTTAATATGCAGGAATATTTATGGGATGGCCTCAAAAGAGACCGACTTGTCTGGCTTGGAGATATGCATCCTGAAGTGATGACAATTAATTATGTTTTTGGCAATAACCAGATTGTTCCTCAAAGCCTTGACTTTGTTAAGGACATAACTCCACTTCCTAAATGGATTAATGAAATCCCTTCTTATTCATTATGGTGGATTCTCGTTCAAAAAGACTGGTATATGTATCAGGGGGACATCAAATATCTCAAAAATCAGAGAAGTTATTTGCTTGGTTTGATTGACCAATTATTGGGTTATATCAATGAATCTAATCAAGAGATACTGCCAAATCAGCGATTTCTGGATTGGCCAACAACCGGCGATAAAAATGCTTTGGATGGCGGCCTACAAGCTATGATGATACTTGCCTTTAAGGCGGGAGCCTGGCTTTGTAAGCATCTGCAAGAATTTTCCGAGGAGCAAAAATGTCTTGATGCTGTTGCAAGACTATCAAGGATTAAACCTATCGATACACATAGAAAGCAAGCAATTGCAATAATGGCTCTTGCAAATATGCTTGACTCCGAAAAAACTAATAATTTGTTAAGTGCTGAACCCTGCGATGGGATATCAACTTTTTTTGGATATTACATACTGCAGGCTCATTCTCTAATCTACAATTATCAGGAAGCTTTGGATATAATTCGTGATTATTGGGGCGCTATGCTGGATTTAGGCGCCACAACTTTTTGGGAAGATTTTGATATTGCATGGAAAGATAGTTCTCGCATCGACGAAATCGTTCCATTAGGAAAGAAAGATTTTCATATCGAATATGGTAAAGGTTGCTATAAAAGTACACGTCACAGTTTATGTCATGGCTGGGCTAGCGGACCAACCGCATGGTTAAGCGAGCACGTTTTAGGTTTTCAGCCTTTGGAGCCGGGTTCAAAAAAACTACTTATAAAACCTGAATTGGCAGATTTAAATTGGGCTAAAGGCACTTTTCCAACACCTTATGGCAAGGTTACTGTTAGTCATGAAAAAGACAAGCATGGACAAGTTCATACCATAATTGAAAAGCCTGATGATATCGAAATTATCAAAAAAGATAATATAAAAAATAAAGGGTTAGAAAAAATTGTTTCGTAATCAAGAACTCAATTTACTTATTATTGCCATTTGCATTTTCTTAATTCCACATGTCTGTGCTGCCAACACAGATACTTTCACGCTTTGGCAATTACCTTCTCAAACTGGCAGTCAGATGAACAGCTACGTAATACAAACGTTTCATGGCAAAGTAATAGTAATTGATGGAGGCTTCGCAGAAGATGCTTCTTATTTAAAAGGTTTCTTGGGTGCTCTTGGAAATAAAGTCCATGCATGGTTTATATCACATCAGCATGTTGACCATATTGAAGCTTTGACAACTATATTAAAAAAACCTCAAGGCTTAGAAATAGATAAAGTTTTTGGTTCTTTTTTAGATGAAGAGTGGATAAAAGTTTATGAGCAGGATAGCTTAAAAACGGCATCTGAATTTAATAGAGCCTTACACGAGAAGGAAATACCAATTTTATCATTGAAATTGGGACAGACAATTAAAATTGATGGGATAACCATTAAGATTCTTGGCATCAAAAATTCTGAAATTACTACCAATGCTATTAATAATTCGAGTGTAGTTATGAAATTTTGGGATAAACATAAATCCATATGCTTTTTAGGAGATATTGGAGTTGAGGGAGGTCGAAAACTATTAAATAGTAAATTCAAAAAAGAACTAAAATCAGATTATGTTCAAATGGCTCATCACGGTCAGGCTGGGGTTGAAGAAGACTTTTATAAAGCTGTCAGCCCGAAGTACTGCATTTGGCCGACACCTTTATGGCTTTGGGAGAATAATAACGGCGGAGGTGACAATTCTGGCAATTGGAAGACTTTAGAAGTTCGCAGTTGGATAAATAAATTAAAAATCAAAAAACATTATTGCCTTTTTGAAGGTTTAATAAAAATTTATTAATAAGAATTATTTTTGAAACGGAGTACAAATGCGTTTTACTTTTTTGGATGGCAGTATTATCTGCGTTTTATTCCTGATACTGACTGCCATAATATGCTGGATGAAACAATACTCTGTCAGTGTCGCTGATTTTTTGGCGGCTAATCGTTGTGCAGGAAGATATTTATTGACTGTAGCTGGCGGCGCAGTTGGTTTAGGTTTTATCTCCGTAGTTGGTTCATGGGAAATATATTATAAAGTTGGATTTAGTGGAATCTGGTGGCAATTGATGTTGTTACCCGCGGTTGGTATGCTTCTTTCTGTTTCCGGTTTTGTCACATATAGGTTTCGGGCAACTCGAGCGATGACTATGGCAGAGTTTTTCGAGTTACGATATAGCCGTAAGTTTAGAATTTTCGCTGGAATGATTGCATGGTTTTCCGGTGTTCTTAATTATGGTATTTTTCCTGCCATAGCCGGACGATGTTTGATTTATCTTTTGGGTCTGCCTGTATATACGACCAATTTTTGCGGTATCCAAATTAATTTGACATTGGCTTTGGTGATGGCTAGCTTATTAACGGTTGCGGTTGCTTTTACAATATCAGGTGGACAAATTACTGTAATGGTTACTGATTTTTGTCAGGGACAAATCATTAATTTTGCAACATTTGCAGTTATTATAATACTCCTCTTTAAAATTGACTGGAGCAATATTATAACCGTACTGTCAGCCGCTCCACCCGGTCAATCAATGTTAGATCCTTTCGATATTAAAAACGTTGAAGGATTTAACCTCTGGTATTTTATATTTCAGATTGTGCTTACTGTTTACGGATATAATGCATGGCAAGGCAGTCAGGCATATAATTGCTCGGCAAAAAATCCACACGAGGCTAGAATGGCCAGTGTTCTGGTGGGTTGGCGAAATTACATATATAATGTATTTTTCTTTTTCGTTCCAGTTTGCATCTTTGTCGTGATGAATGGTAGTAATTTCCAATCAATCACTGAGACAATTAACAATAATTTAGCTGAGATTTCAGATTCACAGATGCGTGAGCAATTGACAGTACCTATTGGACTTTTACATTTATTGCCTGTTGGAATTGTTGGTCTTTTATGCGCCTCTTTTATAGCAGGCAACATTGCTACCGATGAAACATATTTGCATTCATGGGGATCAATTATGGTCCAGGATGTGATAATGCCTTTGCGCGGGAAGCCATTTACTCCTAAATCTCATATAAAAGCTTTGCGACTTTCTATTATCGGTATTGCATTATTTGCATTTTTCTTTAGTTTATTTTTTAACCTAAAAGACTTCATTTTTATGTATTTCGCTATAACAGGCGCTATTTATTTAGGGGGCGCCGGCGCAGTAATTCTTGGAGGCCTTTATTGGAAAAGAGGTACTGTCCAAGGTGCATGGGCTGCTATGATATTAGGAGCAATATGCTCAATATCAGGTATTGTTTTACAAAGTATTTTATGGCCATATTTATTGCCATCGCTAAAACAAAAATATCCCACAGTATTTAGTCGCTTCTCTGAATCATTCCCATTAACAGGAATGGAAATGGCCTTCTTCTTTACTGTTGTTGCACTCCTTGCATATCTAGTGGTATCTCTTTTAACAAAACCAGATAAAGAACTTGATTTTGATCGTTTATTCCATAGAGGTAAATATGCGATTGATGATAATGAACCGAAACATAAAGCAGACAATTGGCGATTTCTTGCAAAATTCGGCATAGGAAAGGATTTCAGTTTGTCAGACAAAATAATATCCATTGCGTCAATTCTTCTTACCTTATTCTGGGTTTTTATATTTATCCTCGGAAATATTATTCATAGTAAATTCGGGATTTCCAAAGAGGTGTGGGGCAAATGGTGGGCATTCTATCTAATTATAAATATGGCAATTTCTGTAATTGTGGCAATCTGGCTGTTTATAGGTGGATTGAGTAATTTTAGAGATCTCGTACGTTTATTGAAAGAAAAACGCAGAGATAGTCTTGATGATGGGTATGTTGTTGGACATAAACGGTTGTCGGAAATTGAAAACAAAAATACAGAACAATTACTAGACTCTGATGAGACTAAAAAAGTACATAGTTAATATTATTTGTTCTTATTATTAATTTGGAGAAATAAATTGGATTCAAAAACGCGTTTTTTAATGGCGTTGGCACATGAGAAGCCTGACCGGGTTCCGTTTAACTTTTGGATGGACAGAAGATTGATGGCTAAATATGAGCAGTCTATCGGCAATCGACACTGGCGAGTAACGCACTATGGTGCAGATGTTATAGAATCATTCCCAACTTTAACATTTCCGAGCGGCAAATATGTTGAAGTTGGCTGCGCATCGCGATTGTCTGAACCCTATCCTTTACGTTGGGAAAATACAAGCTCAATTCCAATGCCTGATCCAAATGCCGAAGACGTTCTTGAATTAGTCAAAACTGATATAAAGCAATTCCTAGATAAAGCAGTAATAATGAATGTCATAACACCATGGGGCGTTATTGCTTCAATGTTGGGTTATGAACAAATATATATGGATGTGATGGACCATCGCGAAGAATTGAAGCAACTTTCACGTCGAATTTGTGATACTTTCAAAGTAGTGGTTGAACGTGCTTGTAGATTGGGCATTACTGCATTATATATCCAGGAAGATATTGCCGACACCAATGGCTTATCAATGTCTATGAATTCGACTTTGGAACATTGTCTTGATTACGCAAAAGAACTTGCCGATATCGCAGCTTACCATAAGATTCCCGTACTTTTTCATACCGATGGAAAAATGACAGATGAATTATTCGAGAACTTTATAAAAATTGGAATTAATGCAATCAATCCACTTCAGCCTCACCTTAATGACATGACCAATTTTAAATCTCGTTTTGGCCAAAAACTTGCTCTTTATGGCGGGCTGGATAATTGTTTCACAATTTCACAAGGTACTCCACAGGATATTCGTGAACATATAGCCAACTTATTTGAAATAGTTGGAAAACCAGATGGAGCCTTAATCTTTTCTTCCCATGATATTGATTACGATGTACCGCCGGAAAATATTGAAACGATGATTAATACGATTAAAGCGTGCAAATATTGAGAAAAAAGCTTTTATGAAATCTACTAAATTAAATTTTGCAGTAATAGGCTGTGGTATGCTTGCACGTATGCAGCATATACCAAACATTGCCAATTCACAAAAAATGTCTCTTCATACCTGCTGTGATCTTTCAGATGAGTCCTTGCAGATATGCAAAGAAAGATTTTGTGCGTTAAACATTGGCAAAGATTTTAATGCAACGATCAATGATCCGCAGATAGACGCTATATGTGTTGCCACCACTGAAAAGCTTCGTTTGCCAATTATAGCTGCTGCCGCAAAAGCTAAAAAGCCGGTATATTGCGAGAAACCATTGGCTCGTACTCTCGATGAAATGTACGAAATACAAAAAATAGTTCATGCTGCTAATATTCCATTTTGCGTCGGCCATAATCGCCGCAGTTCGCCTGCAATGCGAGAAGCTCATACGATTTTCAGATCGCATATGGAAAATCCTAAGTCATGTCGGTGGCGGTTTGACAGAGAGGGTTTAAAACGGCCGAACTTACCTGATAATGGCAAAGCAGCAATATCTGTTCGCATAAATGATGATTGGTATAGCTGGAAGGCTTGGGTATTTGATAAACAGCAAGCACCGTTCGGGCCAATGCTATTTGAAATGACTCACTTCACAGATATATGCAATTGGTTTCTTAATGCAGAACCAATCGAAGTTGTCGCAATGGAACAGGGAATGCTCAATCATGCGGTAATAGTACGATATAAAACAGGAGAATTAGCTACATTGGTTATGTGTGCAAATGGAACATTTGGTTATCCAAAAGAGCTTTATGAAGCCTTTGGAAATGGCGGCGCTGTAATAGTTGATCATATGCTTGAAGTTCGCACAGCAGGAATAGAAGGGGCGTTTGCAAAAAGAGTATATCCGATGCTTGGTGATTGTCATCCAAACATAGGTACACAAAACGGTTTGTACGGCTGGCTCGAAAAGAAACAAGCTGCCTGTAAAGATGCTGTTGCAGCAAATGACCCGATGAAGATTTTTACAGCCGAACCGGATAAAGGCCATGCACATGCATTGGAATATTTCGTTGATGAGATAAACGGAACAGGTCCTGTTGTTTGTGGCATTGATGATGCTGTTATGGCGACACGAGTCGCATTTGCAGCCATAAAGTCAGCAAAAGAAAATAGAACAGTTAAGCTTTCAGAGATATAGGAATTGTAATGAAGAAAATTAAAATAGGATTTGTTGGTGCCGGCTGGATGGGCAATGTTCAGATGCAGCGGATTTGCGAACGCAATGATGCTGAAATTATTGCATTATTTGAAAAGAATACAGACCGCGGCAAAGAAGTTTTACGAAATTTAAAGTTATCAGAAAATCTTTTAGTATCAGATTACAACGATATTATTAACAACAAAGACATTGATGCGCTTTGGCTTGTAAGTCCAAATAGTTTTCATGGGCCTCAATCGATAGCTGCTATGCAGGCAGGCAAACATGTTTTTAGTGAAAAACCGTGTGCCACAAAATTTTATGATTTTTGCAGGCAGATCGAACTTGAAAAAACAAATCCAAACCTTAAAACATTTGTGGATTATATATTATATTTCGATAGTCTGGAACAAAGACTTAGAACAATGGTTGCCGATGGTGTTTTTGGGAAAATCACACAAATTCAGGTCAATTATCGTCATCCGGTTAATATAGCAGGTGATAAAGTCTGGAAATTAAGCAAAGAGACGATGGGCGATGCAATTGGAATGGGCATCAACCATGCTATATCGGTAATGATTTACGCCATGCAAAGCCAGGCAAAGCCGATTGCAGTATATGCTACAAAACTTAAATCACAGGTAAGAGAATTTGAAGCAGAGCCAATTTACAATATTATGATAAAATTTGATAATGGAACAACAGGTTTTTCCTTTGGGAATATTGATAATGGCAATGGCTATGATGCATATCATAATTTATTTGGTACCGAAGGCGGATTTATCTTTGAATCTCAAATTGACAGACCTTACAAAGTTCGTTATTGGTCAAATAAAACAACTGCCGGCAAATGGATAAGACCATTGGATAAACAAGATGCAGGTGATTTAGCCTGGCCTGAATATACGACAACACCAGATAGCGGTAATGTAGTAGAACATCAAACCGGAGCATGTGTTTGCCATTTTATCGATTGTATTAAAAATAATATAAAATCACCGCTTAGCTTTGTAAATTCACAGACAATTGCAGAAATCGGTTGGGCAGCGCAGATGAGTGCGGAACTGAATAAGGAAATCAAACTACCATTAGACTGGGATGAGGCGAAACATTTCTTCAAAGACTAATTATGAAAATTATTAAGACTAATTGTAGCTTTGAAAGAGAACCACTTATTGCCCCATTTGGGTTCAAAGGTGGTTATCTTACTGAACTTTGGCAAACAACCGCGTATATGCAATCCGAATCAGGCAATGAAGCTGTCGGCCTTGGTACACAAAGTACATTGTGGTCTGATGCGAATGTTTTTGTATCTAATTCCGAACACGATGGAAATAATATGATGTTTCAATTGACATCATATGCTCTTGAAAAAGCAAAACAAATTGAATGGCACACGCCTTTCGATTTGCTCGATAAAATATTGCCTGAAGTTTATGAATATGGCAAAAAAATAACGAATAACCCCCATCTTCGTCTTACATTTGTTCTCAATAGTCTCGTTGCTGTTGATAATGCTGCGTGGATTCTATATTGCAAAGACAACAGCACTAGCAATTTTGATGATATGCTACCCGAAGATATTAAACCTGCACTTTATTGCAAACATGCTAAATTAGCTAACATTCCTTTAATGAGCTATGACGTATCATTAGAAAACATTGTTGAGGCTGTAAAACAAGGCTATTTCTTTTTAAAGATTAAAATTGGCTGCGACCCTGATAAAGATGACAACCTTGATAAGATGCTTGAGTGGGATAAAAACAGATTAAAACAAATTCACGAAGCAGTAAAAGGCATTGAAACTCAATATACTGATAATGGCCATATTCCATATTATTTGGATGCCAATGGCCGCTATGACAGTAAAGATAGGTTGATGCAATTTCTTGATTTCGCAAAAAAGACTGGTGCACTTGACAGAATAATTTTGATGGAAGAACCGTTTGCCGAAGAATTTGAAGAAGATGTATCTGATATTCCCGTAAGATTAGCTGCCGATGAAAGTGCTCATTCAGATCGGGACGCTTTGGCTAAAATTGACCAGGGTTTTTCTGCGATAGCCTTAAAGCCGATTGCCAAGACGATGAGTATGAGTCTGCGAATAGTAGAAATAGCTCATGAAAAAAATATTCCATGTTTTTGCGCTGATTTGACTGTAAACCCGATTTTGGTAGATTGGAATAAAAATGTAGCCACAAGATTGCCTGTTCTTCCTGGTATGAAGATAGGAGTTCTGGAATCAAATGGCCATCAGAATTATAAGAATTGGCAGCAGATGAAAAATCAACATCCTTGTGCAGGCGCATTATGGATTGAACCAAAAAATGGAATATTTAATTTAGATCAGGAATTTTATAAACAAAGCGGCGGAATATTCAAAGATATTATCGGGGATTAAACATGAACAAAAATATTTTACGAGCAGGCGTAGCCAAAAGCGATATAACCATTGATTCAAAGCAAGCTGTCATTCGCGATCCATTATACGCCAAAGCACTTGTATTAGATAATGGCGAAACAAAAATCGTTATCATTGCAATGGATGTTACTGCTATTAACGGCAGGACTGTTAGCAAGGATATGTTATACGACGTAAGTGATGATTTCCTACTGAACCTGCGAAGCCGGATTCAAAACAAATTAAAAATCCCAGGCTGCAATGTTTTAGTAAATGCCTCACATACCCATCCTCCCGTAAGAATGTTATGTGATGACCGCCAACAAATTGAACGAACATTCGATGCTGTGAAACGAGCAATGCAAAACATGACAGAAGTGCGAATCGGCTTCGGGGTTGGTCATGAAGACAGAATAACAATGAATCGAACATTGCGATTAAAAAATGGCAAACATTGGACTATCCGTCATTCAAATCCATGTCCGCCGGATGAAGAAGTAGCTGGAGTTGGACCTCTTGACCCTGAGATTGGCATAATTCGAATCGACAGGATGGATGGAAAGCCGTTAGCTGTGGTTTATAATTTTGCTTGTCATCTTCTTTTCGGCGATACGAAAGGTTCCATTACTGCAAATTTCACAGGTATTGCTTCGAAAGTGATCGAAGAGAGTCTTGGCAATGATGCAATGGCATTATTTTTACAGGGAGCCGCCGGCGATGTTATTGACACAACCTTTAAGGATTTCAACAGGGTGCGAGATATTAAACCACTTGGTAATATGCTAGGTTTGAGTACTCTTGAGGCATTGAAAAAAATACAAACAAGTGAAAACTTAAAATTAAATGTCATTTCAGAAACAATCCAGCTTCCTCGTCGAACAGATATCCCCGAGTGCATCGCAAAATTGCAGAAAGAACAAACAGAATTATTAGAATCTTTAAGGTTCATGAGCTTGAATTTCAAAAGCTTCCTGCCGTTATATATTAAATATGCTCTCAATTCTGAACATCCTGCGGATTATTCATATATGTATCTACAAAAGAAAAAAATTGATTCCGATGAATTAGCCTCTATGGATACCGTTATTAGAAGCAACATAGAGAAATATTTAAAAAACATTTATGCGATGGAGAAATTAACAAGAATTCAGGACGATATTGAGACTCTCAAAAAACACAAGGCAATAAATGATGAATCTGGCGAAGAAACAATTGCTGCCGAAGTTCAGGGCATAAGAATCGACGATTGCATCATAATAACTTCATCTGCAGAAGTACTTGCGGAAGTTGGTTTGAACATTAAGAAAGCTTCATCTTACGAACATACTTTTATAGCTGCTTATTCCAATGGCTATATGCACTATGGTGCACCAGCATCATATTATGGCAAAGAAGGATACGAAGTAACAGAATGTTTATTGGCTCCTGAATGGCAGGAGATTTACGAAAAAAAGGCCAAGGAAATTATACTAAAAATTTAAAGCTATAAAGCTCTTAAAAGTTCTTCGAAACTTTGAAACACTATTTTTGTCTCTATAACATTAAGCATTCTTTCAAATGTGACTATAAAGCTGTATCTATCCATTAAAGGTGCTTTAATATAAAGTGAGGCAAACAGATTTCCCATCTGAACCGCTTGTTCAATTTCTATTTTATTATTCCTAAAACTACTCGTTTTTTTTGCAATATACGTAATTAATCCAGCCCTGAACGAATCCCCTGCTCCCGCAAGATCATTAACATTTCCTGTCATAAATGATGAAGTTACTTTAGTTGGGCCGGTAATATTGCTATGTGCATCCCTATAAATTACATACGCTCCATCTTTTACTGTTACGCCTAATATTCTCGGATTATTGTTGGCGCTCCAAAATCGAGCCGACAGCCATCTCAGGAAATTCTCAATATATTCCTCTTGGGAAACACCTGCATATCTGCCCTTTTCGCCAATTGTGTTTTCTATCATTCTCGCTTCATCATAGGATGTAAAAAATATATCGAGTACAGGCAACAATGGCTCCAGGAGTTTATATTCAAGAACAAATTTTTCTTTTTCTATTAAGCTCTGCGGATTTCCGGCAAGCGTATGGCTGTCAGCTATTGTTGTTATGCCTTTTTCCATACACCATTTGATAAAATTTGCAAGGTCTTTGCCGTTATTGGCATCACCTCTATCTGAAAGGCCGGAATACATATAAAAAACTATCTTGGGTTTCAGTTTTTTGACAGATTTTTTGAAATATTCAAAATCGAACTCATTGTTTGCGTTTGGAAAATATACTATTCCGCCGCGTTCGTGGTTTGCTTTTTCATCGATAAATGTTGTGCCTGTAGGCAGATCAGGATGGATGAAAATCTGCGACATATCAACATTATATTTTTTCATTGTCTCGTAGAAAAATCTTCCCTGTATATCGAGGCCGTCAAAATTGCCTTTACCGAGATTCACTCCAACAGCAACCTTTAAACCTGCTTTGGCAATTAAAGGCGCTGTGTTGCCGGGACCGCCTGCCGCTGCTTTTCCTCCATCAATCCATTGTTTGTATAAATTCTGAGTATAGGATGGCATATCGGTACTTTTACACTTTGCAAGTCCACCAGGGCCAGCAAGTTTTCCTACAAAGCCAAATTCATCGCTGCGAAAATCTACTACAGCTGTGTTTAAGATAAGTATATCTATATTCATATATTCTTCTCTTAAATTGCTAAACAGCATTATACATTGCAATTACTTTTTCAGGGTCAATTTCCGCCGTTATGTTATGAATGCTGTTGAATACATAACCGCTATCCTGTTTTAAATAATCAACTACCTTTTTTGATTCATTGACAACTTCTTTGATTGATCCCAGCGGGAGAGTAACCTGTGAATTTACTCCCCCTCCCCAAAGCGCAATTCTATTTCTGCATTTATCTTTCCATTTCATATACCCCTGCTCACCAGCAGACCATTGGACCGGATTTAGAACATCAAAGCCGCTTTTAATTATCAAATCTATAATATCATAAATTGCACCACAGCTATGAAGGAAGGTTTTAACTTCTGGAGTAATTTGGTGAATACAATCATTAACACGTTTATAGTACGGCAAATACAAATTTTCGAATATAGCCGGTGACGCAATTAGGTTTTGCTGTGTACCCCAATCGTCCGCCGCAAGCATAATTATATCAACATTATTAGCAATTTCAGGGAGAATTGCTTCGATCAACTTAACAGTACCTTCGGTTACAATACCATGGTAATCCTGAACAAAACCCGGTTCAGTCATGCAAATCATTGGCCAAACGGCTAAACCTCCGGGAAGACAGATGGAAATACTTAAACTAATGGGTCCATTTAGAAAGATTGCCTTATCAGTAGAATTACGAACATTTTTGCAATGCAATGAAAGTTTTTTGATATATTCATCAGCAGGGAAATACTTGTCCAAATCAGCTTTAACCTGCTTTAAATTCGGCTTCGGTAGTTCTGCACTAAGATCCAGAGGATTTCCACCATGAGCTAAATCAAAAACAGTAGAAGTAGGTGGCATAATAGAACTTCTTTGTGGTTGTGTTATAGTACCATCAGGATGGTCTATAAATATGCTCCTATCGCAGACTCTGGCAGAAAGGCGGCCATTAAAGTCGTAATCTTGCCACTTGTTGGAATCATCAAAAGCATTGGTCACACAATCCCAAATAATGACAACATCGCACCCCAAAGCATCAAGCACGTCCATATCGGGCATAGCCAACATTGAACTTGTGTCATGGACACGACATCTTCGCTGAGGCAATCCTAAAGCTGTTACCAGTTTGGGATAAGCAAAAGCGCTTATACTCGTTGATGCCATACCCCCAAGATCCTTAGGAACACGGTCGACAGATTCAAAATTTAGCGATCGCATCACACGTTCACGCGAGGTCATAGCACACATTATGTTTGTTCCTTGTAATTATATTATATTTTTTATCGTATCTTAATAGGTACACTTTGATGCCTCATCACCAAAAACTTTTAGAAGTTCAGGATTACCTTCAAAAAATTGGTCTGATGGACATAGGATGTAAGAACCGTTTTTACCCGCCGCTTCGAAACAGCGTCTTACTTCTTCGCGAGTCTCGTCGGGATCACAATCTTTAAAATAATGAAACTGGTCAAAGCCGCCTATCATGCAAATATTTTGAGGGATTCGCCTGCGAGCCTCGGCTAAATTTACATCACCTCCCATGCCAGGAGGAGTAAATGTTTCCATTGCATCAGGTTTCATAGCGGCTATATTTTCGAGAATGGCCATCATTCCACCGCACGTATGATAAGAAATCTTTTGTCCAGCTTTATGAGCGATTTCAATTAATTGACTATCGTATGGAGCAACAAATTCATCAAATATTTTCGGCGAGATTACTGATGATGATGCACTTCCCCCGCCAAGTTCAAGGATGTCATATTTTGCTCCCTTAAGAGATTCAGTATATATCTTTTTGCGTTCAAAGAGAATGGATAGAAATTCATGTACCCATTTCGGGTCATCTATTGTTGCCATAATCATCTTTTCAACACCATAAAGACAGCAAGCATCCTGCCAGGTGCCAGGCTGACCAAAAATATCAAAGCAGCAAATATAACTACGAATCAATCCTCGCTGGCCATAAGAATCCGCTACCCTATTTACAGCTTCAACATCACATTTTGGAGCCGTAACAAATTGGCCGATCAAGTCAATATCATCCTTCTTCTTGACAGGATATTCAGTAACCCAGGCACTATATTCATCAAATTCTAAAACCATATTTAAATTGCCCTTGGGAGTAACAAATTTAAATGTTTTGGCCGGATAGTTACGCCCCGGCAGCGTTTCTGATTCTATCCGCCAATCGTCAGTACATATCCGGCGATTTTCAAGAAATCCAATTTCTTTCTGAATGGGATCATAATATTCACCTTTGTTTTCATCAGGTTTGTGATATGTAGGATATGTAATCGGATCCCAACCGCAAGCATCATAAAATTCCTCAATCGAAATATCCTCCATATATTTATTGAGATATGATGGCGTAACAAAATGACCTGTCACAGGCAGTCGATCAGGAATTCCGCCATTTAATGCTATTAACATTCGTTGTTTTGATGTCATTGCCATATTGGCCTTTCTACTTTCGTAATTTTTGATTGCAGTTTACGCGACTACGGAGGGGAGTATCCTTTTGCTCCTCCTCGCTGTAGCCACTCTCGATATACGAAGTACATTGGAATGAGCGATAATGCTCCGAAGAAAGCAACCCAAATATATTGATAGCGGTAACTTCCCATAATATCAAAAAACTTTCCGGCCAGAAAATTTCCTATGATGAGTCCAACGCAATTAATTATGGCATTCGCTGAACCGAATTGGCCGTACTTTTCCTTTGGCACAAGAAGAATAAACATTGGGCCACAACTCACAATATAAAGCACAAATAAAGCCTGTGTAATCATGCTATATATAAAATAGGTTGACTTATCTTGTATTGTGAAAAATGAAATAGCCATTCCAATAACAAATACGATAATGCCTAAAATATAAATTCGTAAAGGGTGAAATTTGTCAGAGATAGAACCTAAAGGCACTAATAAGCAGCCTATTAATAATGTGGACCAACCATTAATTTTCCCAATTTCTCCTAAACTCATGCCAAGATTATCACGAGGGAAAAATATTAAAAATGTGGTAAGCGGGATAAGAGCAATCCCGAAAATGGTTGTGCCCAGAAATATCCATTTATAGATTGGATCGCAAAGGCATTCACTTAAATAACGCCTGACCGAATCAACAAAACCTTTGCTTTTAACTCTTTCTGGAGGCAGCTGATACTGCCCTTCTTTAATATATCGGCACATAAGAAGAAAACAAATTAAATATGCAATACCAATAACAAGATAGATTTCCTTCATATGAGTGTTTGAGAAACCAAGAATATACCGGTAAAACAAAAATCCCGAAAGCATTCCCATCACCCGAAACCATGCATAAAACCTGCCCATAAAATGCTCAGGCACAACATCAGGTATTAAATATTGGTAAATAGACGATACGACAAGGTTAAAGAAATGAAAACATACTGCAAAAATACAAATTAGTGTGAGTGTTAAGCCAATTTTAGAAAAACTGTAAGAAGAAAATATGTTCGATGCCAACCATTCGCCAATTACATCACTATATCCAATCAAAATTAAAAACAAAGCAAGAAATGGCGTTCCTAATAAAATGAAAGGAATACGTCGTCCAAAACGGCTTCTATATCTATCGCTTTTGACACTTATTATGGGATTAATTAAAATGTTCATTAAACTTGGCATACTGCCCACAACCAAGCCTATAACCATATTTGAGGCGTTCATAGCTTTCAGCGATAGAGGTAATAATGTTGGAATAGTCATTGTCATTAGCATAAAGAAGAAATTACCCAGCAGCAACCAGATAAAAACAATGATTAAGCTAAATCGCGAGTATCGCAATGTCCCCACCTGATATGGTGATGCAGCTTTTGTATTAACTTCATTATTCGCACAATCAAGGTTACTGCTCATAAAGATTCCTTTGCAGTTACTTCCAAGCGGATAAGTGCTTACCCGCTATGTTAGGCTATTTTAGTATTATTTGTCGTATTTCGTTACAAATCCTTTGAACCTGCGGCACATAAAAGTTTTCCATGGGCGGTGAAAATGGAACAATCGTATCTGGCGCAGCGATTCTTTTTATTGGCGCATTAAGCAAATCCACAGCTTCTTCTGCAATTGTTGCTGCAATTTCAGCACCTATGCCTGAACGCTTGGGGCTTTCTTCAACAATCATCAGTCTTGATGTCTTTGCAATAGATTTTTTAAGCGTTACATAATCAAAAGGAACTAAAGAACGAGGATCAATAACTTCTACACTAATTCCTTCTTTTTGAAGTTGCTCTGCTGCCTGCAGACATTTATGCATCATTAATAGTGTACCTACTACTGTAATATCATCTCCACAGCGTCTGACAACAGCCTGACCAAATGGAATAGTAAAATCTTCTTCAGGTATTTCGCTTGAACCATCTATCGCCCCGCTTTCTGCGCGAGCGCCTTTTGAACCATACAAGAGTTTATGTTCAAATATCATGACAGGATCCTGTCCTCTAACAGCAGTCCTAAGTAACCCAACGGCATCGTATGCTGTTGCGGGACAGACAATTTTCACTCCCTGAAGGGGCATGAAAAATGTCTCCATATTTTGAGCATGCTGTGAACCTCGGCCAGTAACTCCAACCGGTGCTCTCATCACAATTGGCACGTTTAGTTTTCCACCCGACATATAACGCAGTTTGGCGATATTGTTACAGATTTGATCCATAGCGCAAAATAAGAAATCAGCATACTGCACATCAGCGATAGGCTTCATTCCCATTAAAGCAGCACCACAGGCTATACCGAAAAAGCCTGCCTCGGATATTGGTGTATTAATCATCCGATGCGAAAATTCTTTTTCCATTCCAAGCGTTACGGTAAACGCACCACCCCAACCTCCAGGAATCGCTATATCTTCGCCGATACAAAAAACTCTCTCATCACGAGCCATCTCCTGACGAATTGCCATTCTCAACGCTTCTGCTATTCCCATTTTTTGCATATCTACTCCGCAAACATATCACTAAGAGCATCTTCAGGTTTCGGTTCAGCAGCACTTTTCGCAGCCTCAACTACAACATCCAATTCTTTTTCAATATTATTTTCTATTTCTTCAAGCTGCTGATGTGAAGCATACAAATTATCAACAAGATACTTGCCAAAGCGGCCTATTGGTTCATTCTTTTTAGCCTCTGCACGTTCTTGCGCAGGCTGATATAAACAAGGATCACGTCTTGAATGACCGGTAATTCTATAAGTAACTAGCTCCAGCAGAGTAGGGCCTTGACCATTTCTTGCTCTTTCTGCAACTTCTTTCGAAGCCTCATAAACTTCAAGCACATCATTACCATCAATTGTTATACCAGGAATTTTATATATTGATGCTCTTTCAGATATTTTATCCGTTCTGATAGTAAGATTAACATGAGTGGACGCACCATAGAGATTATTTTCTATTACAAATACAACAGGCAACTGCCAAAGAGCCGCCATATTAAGAGTTTCATGAAATATCCCTTCATTTGTTGCGCCATCTCCGATAAAAGAAACAGCAATACGCTTTTCCTCTCGCATTTTAAAAGCCAAAGCTGCACCGGCGGCAAGAGGCAAATTACCTCCAACGATTGCAATGGCTGGAATCATTCCCTTTTCTAAATCCCCGAGGTGCATCGACCCGCCTTTACCTTTGCAGCAGCCGGTTAATTTGCCAAAAAGCTCATCCATCATTGATTGAACGCTTACGCCTTTTGCAATAGCATGGCCGTGAGGACGATGAGTCGAAGTAATAATATCATCTTTTTTAAGCGCCGTGCAAACCCCAACAGCAGTCGCTTCTTGTCCTTGGCACTGGTGAATTGTGCCTGGCATTACTCCTTCTAAAAACAAAAATTTTACTCTTTCTTCGAATTGCCGAATAAGTACCATTTTTTGGTAAATTTCGAGTAAAAATTCTTTTGAATATTTTTCTTTTGTCATCATTTCTCCAACAGGGCTATTTAGGAATACTTTCGCCTGGTTCCCCAATATAGGCTATAATAGTGCCAACTGAAATTTCGGAATCCTCGGCGACAATTTGTTTTAATAATACACCACTTGCGATTGATTCAATTTCTACATTAGCTTTGTCGGTTTGAACTTCACAAATCGATTCCCCCCTTTTAACTTGCTCTCCTTCTTTTTTGAGCCATTTAATCAAAATAACAGATTCGACAGTCGTTCCCACATCCGGCATTTTAATTTCTTTAATCATTACTTATTCCTAAAAATTCGCCACTGATTCTTTTAACTGAGCAGTTATAACTTTTGCAACATTAGCTTCCAAAACTACTCGGTTATCATTATCAAGACCGCTATCGGTTATTACAGTATGTATTTGAGATATATCAAAAACCTTGCAAAGGCTTTTTTGTCCGAATTTAGTATGATCTGCTAACAAGATCACCTCATCGCAATGAGAAGCTAAAATTTGTTTGATACGAAAAGTTTCCGCTGATGATTCAAATGTTCCAACTGAAGGAGAAAATCCTTTAGTGGAAAAAAATGCTTTTTTAACGAAATATTTATGAGCGTGTTCTTCTGTGTTTGGCCCTGTAAGACAACAGCTTACAGGGTCATATTGCCCACCAAGACTTACTATAGATATATTCGAGCTTCGGGCCAATTCCATGTGAATAAGCAGTGAATTTGTTACTATAGTTAAAGCCTTAGATTGTTCAGCTATTTTTTTTGCTAATTCGAGACAAGTCGAACTGCCATCCAGGTATATGATTTCACCAGGTTCAATATAATTGCTTGCTTCAATTGCAATGGCTTTCTTTTCTGCTCCATTAATGGACAAGCGATTCGCAACTGGCGATTCATATACATCATTAATAGATTTTGCAAGTTGTGCTCCGCCAAGAGTTTTAATAACTAACTCTTCCTGTGCAAGAAAGTCTATATCTCTTCTTATAGTCATATTAGAGACATCAAACTTGCTTTCAAGTTCCAGATAAGAAGCTGTTTTTTTGCTTTCGATGTACTCCAATATTTCTCTTTGCCGATTATTCAGATTTTCGTAACTCATAATGAAATCCTATTCAATGACCATTATTAGACCATGACGAATGTTAAAATTCAACACAAAAATGTTAAATATCATAAAATTTATTTGCTTTTAATTAAAATAATGGTAAATTTAATCATATAAGAATAAACAAATGATCCTTTGGGAGTTCACATGAGTCTAATAAAACTATCTGATATGCTGAAAAATGCACAAAAAAATGGCTATGCTGTGGGATATTTCGAAGCATGGGACACATATTCTTTTGAGGCTGTTCTGGAAGCCGCCGAGGAAGAAAATTCTCCTGTTGTTTTAGGTTTCGGCGGTATGACTATGCATCAGGATTGGCTTAAAAGGTATGGAATCGCGCCTTTAGGACATTATGGTATTAAAATAATTGAGTCATCTAAAATTCCTGCGGCTTTCATTCTTAACGAAGTTCCAAAAATTGAACATATAAAATCTGGCATTGGAACAGGCTTCAATACTGTTATGCTTGATAGCAGTTATCTTGCTTTCAAACAAAATGTAACTATAACCTCTAAGGTTGTAAAACTTGTAAAACCATATAACATCGAAGTTCAAGCGGAATTAGGCAGGCTGCCAACTTTTGGCGAAACATCTGATGGCGGCTTAACAGACCCCGATCAAGCTGAAGAATTTGTAAAGAAAACAGGTGTAGATTTTCTTGCAGTTTCAATAGGTAATGTCCATCTTCAGACAAATGGATCCTTCAATGTTGACACTTTAAGATTAGAAAAAATACGTGAAAAAGTTCCTGTACCCCTTGTTTTGCATGGTGGAAGTGGTTTCCCAAATAATGTCGTAGATAATGTTATCAAAGCCGGAATAAGCTTATTTCATTATGGAACAGCAATGAAAAAAGCTTTTCTGGAAGAAACAGTTAAACATCTAAAAAAAATCCCGAATAAGATTGATTACCAGGCTTTTGTAGGTTGCCGTAAAGCAACTGATATTTTGATGCCTGCTAAAAAAGCAATAAAAAACATTGTAAAAAGACAAATAAAATTATATGGCTCATCTAATAAGGCCAAATTATTTAAGAAAGGATAAAAATGCCAGAAGCAGATGTAAGCAAAAAAGAAAAAGAATATTCTGTAAATATCCCGCAGCAAACCCCTGGTTTCTTCCTCAAAGGAGCTGGCAACTTGGATTGGGGAATGAAAAATCGCCTCTCACGTATATTTAATCCAAAAACCGGCCGAACAGTTATGCTTGCTATTGATCATGGCTATTTTCAGGGACCAACTACTGGACTGGAACGAATAGATTTGAATATCGTTCCTCTAATGCCTCATGCTGACGCACTTATGCTTACTCGCGGCATCCTGAGGTCAATAGTGCCTCCATCAATCACCAAGCCAATTGTTATGCGATGCAGCGGCGGCCCAAGTATTCTTAAAGAACTTTCAAATGAAGAACTTGCGGTCGATATTGAAGATGCCATTAGAATGAACGTATCAGCAATCACTCTTCAAGTCTTCATCGGCGGAGAATTTGAAACTCGTTCAGTGCATAATATGACTAAACTCGTGGATATGGGTCTGCGTTACGGAATACCTACGATGGCCGTTACCGCTGTTGGAAAAGATATGGTTAGAGATGCTAAATATTTCCGTCTGGCGTGCAGAATCTGTGCTGAACTCGGCGCTCAATTCGTAAAAACTTATTTTGTGCCTGAAGATTTTGAAACTATCACAGCTTCCTGCCCTGTTCCGATTGTTATGGCCGGCGGCAAAAAACTGCCTGAACTCGATGCCTTAACTATGGCTTATAATGCAATCCAGCAAGGCGCCGCAGGTGTTGATATGGGCCGAAATATATTCCAGTCCGATGCCCCGGAAGCAATGATGCAGGCAGTTAGCAAAGTTGTTCATGAAAATATGAAACCACAGGATGCTCTTGATCTTTACAATACAATCAAAAATAAAACGAAAAAATAGAATATGAAAAACAAAAAGGCGATTATCGATGAAATTAAAGCATCCGCCCCGCTTCTAAGCGTAGGCATACTCACGGCTGATTTAATGAATCTTGGTTTAGAAATAAAAATACTTGAAGATGCGGGCATAAAATTGCTGCACATCGATGTAATGGATGGCAAAATCTGGCCTAAAATCACGGTTGGCTCATCTTTTGTGCAGGGAATCAAAACACCTATCCTTAAAGATGTCCATCTTTTAATCGATAAGCCTGAAAATCAGATTGAGAACTTTATCAATGCAGGTGCCAATGTATTAACCTTTTCAATCGAATATTGCAGTGATGTCAAAAGAACATTTAATATTATAAAGCAAATGCCGCAAGCGAAAGAGATGTTAGTTGGTTTGTCGCTTAATCCATCAACATCTATTGACAGTATAACTCCTTTTATCGATGATATTGATGCTATTCTGTTGTTGGCAATAGGTCCTGATACGGGAAATAACAACTTTATTTCAGCTTTGCCTGAAAGAATTGCTCAATTAAGAAAAATCAAAAAAGACGTTTTAATTTTTGTAGATGGTGCGATTAAGAAAGATAATATTTCACAAGTTACATCAATGAATCCCGATGTTATCGTAGCGGGCAGCGGGATCTTTGATGGTAAAGATCCCGCCGGCAATTTAAAATTTATGATTGATGCTGTTGAAAAAGGGAAAATAAAATGACATGCAAAAAATTACTTGATGGCAAAGTAGCCCTAATTACCGGCGCAGCCGGCGCAATTGGATATGGAATATGTGAAGTTCTTCTCGAAAATGGCTGCACTATAGCAGCTTCAGATATCGATAGTGAAAAGCTTGCAGAATTTGGAGATGACATTGAAAAATTATCGCCGGGTAAAACATCAACAGTTGTTATGGATGTTACTGATACAGCCTCTGTAAAGAATGGTTTTTCCGATGTCCTTCAGAAATTCGGCAGAATTGATATTGTGATTCATAATGCGGGCATAGCTTATGTATCCAAAATAATGGATATGGATTTGAAAAAATTCCAACTTCTCGAAAAAGTGAATGTCGAAGGTACACTCATAATATTAGCCGAAGCTGCAAGGTGTTTCCTTGAACAAAAAACCCAAGGTGATATTGTAATTATGTCCACGAAAAATGTACCTTCTCCAAGCGCTGGATTTGGTGCATATAGCTGTACAAAAGCGGCCTGTCATCAGCTTGGCAGAATTGCCAGCCTCGAATTTGCTGAATATGGAATCCGCGTCAATATGGTTGCTCCTGATGCCGTTTTCTCTGAAGGAAAATATAAATCGGGATTGTGGGATTTGGTTGGCGCAGACCGTATGAAAGCTCGTGGAATAAATGAAAAAGAATTACATGAGTATTATCGTAATCGCAATTTGCTCAAGTCTGCCGTTACAGGCCGAGATGTAGGCAACGCGGTTTTATATTTTGTAAGCCGTCAAAGCCCTACCACCGGCGCAACTATTCCCGTCGATGGCGGCTTGCCCGATGCTACACCAAGATAACGGATGCTTATGAAAGAAGACAAAGAACTTTCTGATCTTATAGCAATATCAAATATTGTTGGTTGCGATAAAACACTTGTTCAGGGTGGAGGCGGCAATACATCCGTCAAAACAGACAATGGTAGCGGAATGTATATAAAAGCAAGCGGTACTGCACTTGGAGATATGAATTTTCAAAAAGGCTGGCGAAAGGTAAAAATAAATAAAGTTAAAAATATATTTGAAGATAGCCAACTTTCGGAAATGGACGATTTCAATAGGGAAAACAGAATTGTCAGTTATTTGCTGAAAGCTTGTGATGATGATATTAAGGAAAATATAAGACCTTCTGTTGAAGCACCCTTTCACGCTATTCTTGACAAATATGTAGTTCATCTTCACGCGTTATCAGTACTTGCGTTGGTATGCGCAAAAGGCGGGAAAGAAGTCCTTGAACAAACATTCTCTAATCAACGCAATCCTATTTTATGGATACCATATGCAAATCCTGGTTATTCATTGGGTATTGAAATTTACAAATATGTAAAAGATTATGTTGAGAAACATGGCCAATTACCTAACATTATTTTTTTAGAGAAACATGGGGTTATAATTACATCGAAATCAAAAGGCCAAATACTACAACTAATTAAAAATGTCATTGATACTCTAAATAATATCTTGACTAACCAAATTGCAAAAGATTCCTTATATAATGATTTTACAAAAGAACATTTAAACATACGCAATTCTGTGGAAACAGCTTTGTATAAAATAACTGGACAAGTATGTCTTTTAAACCAATTCATTGATAACTACATAATTAATTTTTGTCGGCGGAAAGATGCCACAAAGTTGTTAAAATCGCCGCCAATGACACCAGATGAGATGGGCTTCGTTGAAAATATAATATGGCTAAACAATTATGATTTTGATTCTGTCAAGGATAAGATTGAAGTCGCGATTAAGAAGAATGACAAAGTACCTACTACATTCATGACAAGAGAAGGCGGGCTTTTAATACGTGCAAATAAAAAACTCTCGGTGGTTATTAGAGATATAGTTGCAGGTTCATTATTTGTGAGAGTTGAAGCCCAAAAGTTTGGAGGTATCAATTCTTTAAACAGCCAACAACGTAAATTTATACAAAACTGGGAAGCTGAAAAATTCAGAGTACAACTCGCTGCCAAGGGAGCGTGATAATGAAAAGAAATGAAGTAAATAAATTGATTGAATACGCAAAGAATGTTTTGCATAAAAACAACATTATTTTGCCGCCATTTGCTTATTGGTCTCCTGCCGATTGGAAAAACAAAGGCCCTGAATGTGATGAAATTCGTAAATGTATGTTAGGTTGGGATATCACAGATTTTGGTTCAAATAACTTTTATAAAGTAGGACTAGTTGTATTTACTTTAAGGAACGGCCATCATACGATCGCACCATTTACTTCCAAGCCGTATGCTGAAAAGATTTTGATAGTTCAGCCTGACCAGCACACTCCTATGCATTTTCACAAAAGTAAAATGGAAGACATAATTAACCGGTGCGGTGGCAATTTGATAATTCAGCTCTTTAATTCTGACAAAAATGAATCTCTTGCTGATACCGATATTGAGATTTCATTGGATGGTGTAGCGAAAAAAGTAACTGCTGGTTCAAAGATGGTCTTAAAGCCTGGAGAATCCATCACGATCCCTCCATATTTGTATCACGAATTTTGGGCTGATCACACAAATGGATACGTGATTGCCGGCGAGGTGTCAAAAGTCAATGATGACAACATAGATAATAGGTTTTTAAATATTGTAGGCAGATTCCCAGACATTGAGGAAGACTGCCAGATTAATCATTATCTTTGCAGTGAATATCCAATCGCTCTTTCTAATTAATATTACTGATAAAAAAAACAAAGTTGGAAAGGAATTAAATAATGAGATTCGAAATAAACATTGATTATCCTCTTGAAAAAATGGAAGCCTCGCGAAAACGTATGGAATCATGGCTAAAGTTCAAATATATTGATCGTGTTCCGGTAGCATTTTGTGTTGTTCCACGATATTTCACGCCTATTTTTAAAATTCCATACAAAGAGATATTCAAAGATGTTGAAACTCAATATTATTGGCTGCTTCAATTTGCCAAATATAACATGGAGAACATACCCAGCGATGCCTTTTGTTCTCCGGCAATAAGTATATTACCTTATTTCGATAATGTGGTTGATGCAGATGCAATGGGGGCTCAGATTGTTTGGCCAGAAAATGAAACATTACATGCTATCCCCTATATTAAGACAATTGAGCAAATGGAAGCATTTGAGATTCCTCCCGTAAACAGTGGATTATGGGGGCGGACTATTGAGTGGTGGCTTAAGATGAAGGATTTTGCTGCTCAGACACGAGTCACTTTTGCAGGACATGAAGGACATATTGAAATGGGATTATTAGGAATCAGCGGTATTGGCCCCCATATGATTGCGATTGATTTAGTCGGCACAGATTTTTATTGGTGGATATTGGAGTATCCTCAAGCGTGTCACCGTTTTTTGAATAAGATAACCCAAGCTTTAATCAAGTTTGACAAACATTGCCGTACCATCGACAAACGTCAACGCACAGATGTAAGTCTGGCCGAGGACTCTTCGCAAATAATGTCTGCTCAACAATTCGTAGAGTTCACAGTTCCTTACGATCGCATGTTGTATGAATCACTTCCCGACATTCCTAATACTCGGCGTGGTATGCACATGTGCGGTAAAAGCCAGCACCTGCATAAGGCACTGGTGGAAGAACTTAAAATTGATGCTTTTAATGTATTTGGCTACTTAGTGCCACCGGCTGTTGCTGCGGAAAATATGGGCGGAAAAGTAGCTTTATTTGGTAACATTAATCCTATGCTTATACACAAAGGCTCGAAAGAACAGATTAAGCAGGCTTGCTGGGAAGCTATAGATGTAATGGGGCCATATGGCGGCTTTATGCTTGGTGATGGTGCAAATGTTTGTCCCGGAACACCTCTTGAAAATTTGGCTGCATTCGTCGAAACCGCTGAGGAATATGGTCTTGGCGGTGGAAAACTTCCACATGATTGAAAAACAATGACAACAAGAAACCAATATTCAGTTGATAATATACTTAGCAGCCTCATTTTACATGACAAATACAGGATATGGCATTGAAATGAAAGGCTTACGAATGTTGAAATATGCCGTATTAACAACAGTTGCTTTATTATTTTCTGCCGGCTGCAAAAATAGAGAAAGTTTTTTTAATACCAATAAATTGACGTACCTCGAGAAAAGAGCCCCTATCACAATGGCCAAACTTGCCAAACAAACAACATCAGGCATTTCCGTCATTGAAGTAAATGATTACGCTCCAGGTCTCTACACTGACGCAATGACGCCAAGCCCGCCTCATGCTGACATAAATCCAGGAAAAGCTTTTGTTGTATTTTGGAAAAAATATCCGCACCGTTTCGTCTTCAGCCACGAAGCAAGTTACTGTCCTTTGCTCGAACTGCCCAGCGGTGCCGCAATGTGCAATCAATTTTTCGAAGGTAACTTAGGTGAAGCAGAATTATTTAATAATATGGGGCGCAAAGAAAAAAATAGTTTTGTGGACATCCTCGAGAGCGGACATCAACGCGTTTGGATTCGATGGACATATTTCGCCGTGAATATGAATGATGATTCAAAGCCGCGATTGCGCGGAACAGAGGATTATTTTGGATATCCAAATGGTTTGATGCTTCGCCGGGCAACTTATCAAAGTCTTATGCCGGACAACGTCGTTGGTTATGCTACTGACCCGGTAGAACTCTTTGGAGTATTGCCAGCAGGTTTAGAATTTAAAGATGTATTCCAGCCTGATGTTAAGTACAAAGACTACCTGACCCTTACCGCGATGGATTTGTATAGTGATATACGTTATGATATCTATTGGGATGAGAATAAAAATGTACGTCGTAATGCTAATGATGCCGCTCTCGAAGCAATCTCAAAGTCAAAAGGATGTGCTTTGGTCTTGCCATTTCGTGATGGTTTGCTTTTCGCAGTGTTTGGAAATGCCAGCGGTTTTCCCTCAGAAAAAAATCAGCTAATAGATCACTGTACGCCACAAGCCCGAGGCGGCTGCGGCTGGGGAGTAGGACTTTGGGATCATTGGCCGATAGGTTGGTTGAATTCCCAGACATCTTTCTGGAAACCAGGTTCACCGTATGCCTATAGTTTTGGGTCAATTGGCCAATTCTTTGTCCCAGATGGCAAGAGAATTAGTTCATTTGCAAATGATTATCCCGAATATTGCAAAGATATGCAGCTCAATAAATGGACTGAAAATCGGATATTTTATGTGTTACTCGGTACAGCAGATGATTGGAACGAAATTCGGAGTATTGGAAAAAAATGGCTCGATAAAGGATCTGCTTGCACTTCGCCTGATAAGATTAAACATTTACGATAAAATAGAATTAACAGGAAGTCTACGATGAATTTTTCGGAAACTGGTTTGAACAAAATTCGACAATTATCTTTTGATGAAGTATATCTGCCTGACTCATTACTAACGGAAGCATATGTACAATCTGCTCGCAACAATGTAATGGCAGCCGAAAAACCACAATTTTATGAAGGTTTTTTTTCGGTCTGTGTTGATGGCAAGTATCATGGCGGCAATGATGGTATAACATTTCCAGGTCTTGATTGGGGCCAGATAATGGAAGCTCTTTTATGGCTTGGTCAAAATAAAAAGGTTCTCGCAAGCTGGAACTATGTTAAACAATATGTTCGTTCAGACGGAAAAGTCCCCTTTGTTATTTCACCTTTAGACGCGGGTAGAGGACAATTTGAAAAAAATGGTGCTCTCTTCGAGCACTGGTGTCCCGGCAATCCGTTACGTATGCTTGCAAATGTAACGATGCTTCAGGTGGCAGATGCTATTTGCCATCATAATCTCGACAAAGATTGGCTTAAAAATGAAAGTTCAATGCTTCAAAGAATTGTAAATTGGCTTGAAGCCGAATTAATTACCAAGGATTATCTCGTTGAAGGTGCGGGGTTCTATGCAGAAAGACCGATACGTTTTGCATATGATGGCATAGCACAATGTTATACCGCAGATACATTCAGCAGAATAGCAGAACTTTTTAAATGGATAGGATTTGATCAATTTTCAGATCATTGCAAAAAAATTGCTGGAAAGATAGCCGAGGCTTTCCAAAAGCATTTCTGGATAGGTGACAGATTTGCTGAATATATACATCCAGACCGAGGACAAATAGCTTTTCATGGTTATACAGACGTGGATTGGGCAGCCATTGCGACAGGTATCGCAACACCAAAACAAATGAAAATTCTTTGGCCGAATTTAAAAAATAATCAGGATTTTTATTATGCGGACATACCGACGGGCATTTCCACTAATCCTCAATCGTATGAACCCTGGGAATGGGAAGGCACTGATAGAAACGATTTGGCTGCAATGGGAAGAGTGTGGTATTTGGAAGCATGGGCACGCTACCGTATGAAAGATTCACAAGGTCTTATTCAATCTATACACAAAGTGGCAGAAATTGGAAAAAAACGAAATTGGTATTGGCGAGAGCGTTTCTATTCTCCACTCACAGGAGATGTTGGAATAGGTTATAATATTGACACTTACCTTGAATATCCAGCCAATCTCATTAGAATTATGAACCAATTCGTATTAGGAATCCGACGAGAATTGGATAGTTCAATAACTGTAAATCCATGCGCTACGGATGATATGTGGCAAAAAGGATTTGGGCGGTTTTTTTTACATCAAGGCCATCAAATACCTTTGTTCTATTACAAAGGAAAACTTGAATTTACAAACATTGACAGTTCCAGAATTCATCTCGATGTTTGATTATAACTTTTCATAAATATATCTCATAGACTAAGCTGTGCCCTCTAAGTGAAATCCTGTTCTTATTTCAGATAGAATATAGGGAATGTGAGTAAATATTTATCATTTTTTAATCATCCTCAGTTTCATCATAGAATTTTATATAATCAGTTGGCTGCCCTACTTTAATAAACCTGCTAAGTTTTGTATGGTTGTTTGGCACTCCTTGCCTGGCATTTGCCGAATCTCTGGCCTGCAAAGCAAAATTGATATCAATAAATGTTTCCTGCATCCAATCAAGCAATGTATAAGTTTGAGTCCGGTTAATTATTCGGTTCCCAAGAGGGAAGGAATTTTCTTGTGATAGATATTGCAATTCTTGCCCATAGTCTGCCTCGATAAAAATGTCACCGATGTAAATAATTGGGCCAACTGCATCAAGGGCTACTGTGCCCAAAGTTTCAATAATATCACCAACGCACCATTCGGTGTCTGAGAGCGGAATAATTGTTTTACATTTTACATAATCTGGATTAAATGCACTATCAGGCGTAGAGTGTGTGTCTGTTACACAAGGGTCTGCAATAACTCTATATAGCTTTTCATCATAGAGTACCAGGCTGCCTTTTGTGTATGCTGGTTTATGGTCTTGCTGCCAAACATGGAAATTTATGCTATTTAAGATTGTCGCTGGTGTACCCGATAAGACAACTTCTCTTGTTTCGAGTTCAATTGTTTTTAACAATAAATCTTGCTGTCGCTCTGGTATATAATCAGTCGATAAGTTACCATCTTCTTTGCAAATCATTCTATAATTAACAGGATTGCTATCTTCATAGTCTGTGCATAAACAGCTTTCTGCATTTACATGCAATTCTACCCAAGGCTTTTCCCATGTCCAATTATCGGGGTCATTCATCGGCGGTATTGTCGATTCTGCTATATAATTTTTTGCTGTAAATAATTGATGTTTGCCATTCATCCATTGAAAAACTTTGTCGCCTGCCTGATATTCGTTACCACCAACCTCACTATCATAGTGCCATGCTTCAACATTCTCCCGCTGCTCTGGCGTTAATAAATAATAAGGCAAAATGTATTTTAAATTTGCAAATGGATTATAACGATGTACAGGTGGGTCCGGTCTTGGCGGCTTATTATCTATCTGCAATAGCCGTGGGCCAACAGTATAATAAAAAGTAGGGTCAAAAAATTTCACTGGCACAATATCATAATCCATAGTTACCCATACATCAGAGACATCAAACGATAATGTGCCTAAATTCGCACCGCCAAACCAATCTATATACCAGCCGTTTGATCGAAACTCTGCCCATGAAATTACGGTTTTATAATTGAACACAGTGGGAATCAATTTATAAAAACTCTCGTTGCCTACTCCAAGATTTATATATGTATATCGCCATTTGACATCTTCCGGCTTTTTTACAAATCTTGTAGATAAACCGCCTGCGGTTTGCGAAGTAAGCATATCGTATTCATCAAGCACATCCTCAATACCTAATTTTACGTTTATGCTTGATGGAAGTCCATTCAAGGGGGGATTCCATGCAAGACAACGCATTGCTGTTGCTAATCCTGACCTGTTCGAATAAACTTCTTTCCATTCAAACCCAGGCGTCGTATCTTCAGATTGACCATCCATACCACCGACACTTGGATTTGCATAACCATACGATGGCCATTCAAGCGGATTTTTAGCCATAGCTGCTCTTAATAACGAAATTTGCTCCGATATGACCCCGCCCATATTTAAAGTGCCTTCTTGTTTTGATGTCGGATTATGAAAGTCACCATTGATGATTTGCAAATTAGGCCACGCTTGATGATATATCGCAAATTCCAACAAATCATATAAATCCAGCAGCGCTTCGAGTTTCACTTCATACCGTAAGGTAAAACTTATTTCTCCATTATCTGCCATGGTATAATCAGCAGCACTTGCATCGTGCCGCTCGCAAATTTCCTTGCTCCAACCTGCCTTTGTGAAATATGAGTTCTCTTGAGTTCCAATATTTATTGTATCGCTGACAGTTATAATTGTTCTGTTATTATCCGAATCATACCGTATATCAAGAACGTGAACACATTTTATTTGTTCAGGGTCATTACTCACTATCTCAGGATAACTTGAGCCACTCATATTAAATAGATGCAGCATCCAACCTACTTTTATATTCATAGATTCATCCGCATTGTTAAACCTGTTTTCACTATTTATTGCAAACGCATATATTTTACACCTTTGCCAGTTTGCAGGGTCATTTGCTGGCGATATAATCAAACCTGCAATATCATTTTTTGCGAAATACGATTTCCCCGCATCTGCTCGAACAGTCCATTTTTTATAGGGCATATTTTCAAGCCAGGGCAGACCTTCCTCGAATGGAACTATTGAAACAAATTTATTATCAAATTCGTCAATTGTCGGCCTGTCGTTTGTACGAGGCGCAAACCATTTGCTTGACTCATAAACAATATTACCTGCAATAATAGGATATCCATAAGGAGAAAATGCAGGATTCCAACTATCTTTATAATGAATAGGCAAACCTCTTTCCTGTGCTCTCATAAATGGCCTGACTCTGCCGCAACCAAATTTAAAAGTTTCAAAATAGTCTCCATCATGATTTAAATTCCATTGCTCCATTAAAGCTGATTCTGATGGAGGGTTGTTAGGGTCATACGGGTCTATACATTGCGTATATAATGAATGAATTATGTTAAAAGGGTAATATCTGTCTGGCGTCAACTATAATTTCCTTCCAACGACAATTATTTCTTCCCTTGTATTATAACAGTTATCCTTTATACAGTCTTATGAGATGCCCCCAT